>NZ_JBSGXD010000007.1:6225-57462 GCF_053609225.1 Rhodococcus sp. NPDC054953
CTGGGGAGGCATTGGAGGGGGGGAGGGGGGAGGTTCGCCGCTGGGGAAGGTGGGGAGAGCGCCGCGAAACCCCAAACTTGTTTGTGCTTTCCCCCCCGACGGGGGGAAAACCCACACACGGGCGGCGCAGCCGCGGGGGTCAGCTGAGCGAGGCCAGGGCGGCACCTACGGTGAGGACCGCGCCGAGACCGCCGATGATCGTGCCAGCACCGGACACGATCGGCTGGATCTGCTTGATGAGGGCGATGTCATCCTCGGACGATCCGGCGCGGGTTGCACGTGCGACTGCCATTGAACTTCTCCTTGAGATGGGTGAGTGGGCGAGCGGGATGTATGTAACCGGACCGCACCGCCCGATTCGGCACGCCGACGCCTGATCCCACCCGTCGTCGCAGGCAGCGGTTTTGAATCCGGGTGAGGTCAATGTCGCGGCGTACCGTCACTACCCATGACGGTCCCGCTGAGGACGCGCACCGGGCGGGCGGTGATCCTCGCGACGGTGCTGGGCTCGTCGGTGGCGATGCTCGACGCGACGGTGGTGAACCTCGCCCTCCCCCGGATCGGCGAGGATCTCGGCGCCTCCGTCGCCGACCTGCAGTGGGTGGTCAGCGGATACACCCTGACCCTGGCGTCGCTGATCCTGCTGACAGGTGCCCTCGGTGACCGGCTCGGTCGACGCCGGGTCTTCGTCTGGGGAACGGTCTGGTTCACCGCGGCGTCGGTGGTGTGCGCCCTCGCCCCGACCATCGAACTGCTGGTCGCGGCGCGGATCGTGCAGGGGGTCGGCGCGGCGCTGCTCACCCCGGGCAGCCTCGCGCTGCTGTCCGGGGCGATCGCACCCGACGACCGCGGCACCGCGATCGGGTTGTGGTCGGGGCTCGGTGGTGTCGCGTCGGCGGCCGGTCCACTGCTCGGCGGATGGCTGGTCGAGGTCGCGTCGTGGCGGGCGGTGTTCTGGCTGAACGTCCCCCTCGCCGCGGCGGTGGTGTGGGTGTCCGTACGGCACGTCCCCGAGAGCCGCGACCCCGACCCGTCCGAACGACTCGACCTTCCCGGTGCCGCGCTGGGCGTCCTCGCGCTCGTCTTCCTCACCTACGGCCTGATCGCCGGGCATGCCGCCCCGCTGATCGTCGGCGGTGCCGCGTTCGCCGCGTTCGTTGCCGCGGAACTGCGCGGCTCCGAGCCGCTGGTCCCGCCGTCCCTGTTCCGATCCCGGGTGTTCACCGCAGCGAACCTCGTCACGCTGACGGTGTATGCCGCGCTGGGCGGGGTGTTCTTCCTGCTCGTCCTGCAGCTGCAGATCGTCGTCGGCTACTCGCCGATCGCGGCTGGGCTCGCGACGCTGCCGATCACCGTCCTGATGCTGGCGTTGTCCGCTCGGACCGGCCGCTGGGCGCAGCACCATGGTCCGCGGCTGCCGATGACAGTCGGTCCCCTCATCGGTGCGGCCGGGCTCGTGCTGATGCTCCGAATCGGCCCCGACGCTTCGTATCTCGCCGACGTCCTGCCCGCGGTCACGGTGTTCGGGCTCGGATTGTCCACGCTGGTGGCGCCGCTCACCGGTGCGGTGCTGAACTCGGTGCCCACCGAACGCTCCGGGATCGCGTCGGGAGTCAACAACGCCGTCGCCCGCACCGCGCAATTGCTCGCCGTTGCGGCACTTCCCGGGCTCGCGGGGATCACCGGCACCACCGATGTGCGGGCGTTCTCGAACGGATTCGGGGTTGCGATGCTGGCCTGCGCGGGGCTGATGCTGGCGGGAGCCGTCCTGGCAGCGGTGCTCCTGCCGCGGCAGGGCACCGTCGTGACGGCACCCGATTCGATCGAGTGCCGCCCGCACTGCGACGTCGCGGCACCGACCCTCGACCCGCGGCGGCCCGAAACCGACCGGCCGTGACGACGCCTGAGCCGCGACTGCCCCTTTCCAAACCGGCCGCGGGCTGGAAACGTGGACGGTGGTGCGCGCCCGGCGTTCGTGCGGGCGGGCCAGCCGGACCGAATTTCCACCGCGAAAGGACGTCGCCGATGCCCACACGTTCCCGCTACCCGGAGGGCGTCCCGTGCTGGGTCGACCTGTCCGCCGCCGACCCGGCCACCGCGAAGCACTTCTACACCGGACTGCTGGGGTGGGAGTTCGAGGACATGCCCAATCCCGGCGGCGGTGTCTATTCGATGGCCCACCTGCGCGGCCACACCGTCGGTGCGATCGGCGGGCACCCACCCGGCGTCCCGGACGGCACGCCATCGCACTGGAACACCTACCTCGCCGCCGGGGATGTCGCCGCGGCGACCGCGAGGGCCGTCAGCGCAGGCGGGCAGGTCCTGATGGGGCCCGACGACGTCGGGGACGCGGGCCGAATGGCGTTCCTGACGGATCCGACCGGGGCGGTGATCGGCCTGTGGGAGTCCGGGCAGCACCTCGGCGCCACGCTGGACAAGGAGTCGGGGACGCTCGTCTGGTCCGAGCTGGTCACCCCCGAACCGGAGGCCGCGCTCGCCTTCTACGGCAGCGTGGTGGGGATGACGCACACCGCGACGCCGATGCCGGGCGGGTCGTACCTCGTGTTGCACGCCGGCGGCGAGGACATCGGTGGGTGCACACGACCGAGCCTGGCGCAGGCCCCCGCGCACTGGCAGGTCTACTTCGCCGTCGACGACCCGGATATCGCTGCCGAAACAGCCTCCACCGCAGGCGGATCGGTGCTCGTCGCACCGTTCGACGTCGCCGGCGCTGGTCGCATCGCCGTGCTCGCTGATCCGACCGGCGGGGTGTTCAGCGTCCTACGACCCGACCCCACCCAACGGTAGGGCGGCCGTGGCACTGGAGTGGCTCGCGCTGCTGCGGCGAGCCCACCACGAGTTCTCCACCCGCATCACCGCGGTCACCGAGTGGTCCGTCCCGACCCCCGACACCGACTGGGACGTCACCGATCTGGTCCGGCATGTCGTCACCGAACAGCAGTGGGTGCCGCCACTTCTCGGGGGTCTGACCGTCGAGCAGGCGGAGTCCCGGATTCGGCCGCTCGGCGAGGACCTGCGCCGAGAATGGCAACTGCACTCCGGGTTGGCGATCGCCGCGTGGAACGCGGCACCACCGGCCGCGCCCGTGCACCTGTCCTACGCGACGGCGACGGTGGAGCACTATCTGCGCGAACAGGTTTCCGACATCACCATCCACGCGTGGGATCTGGCCCGCGCGGTCGGCGCCGATGAGGAACTGGATCCGGGTCTCGTCGCCGCGGTGTGGGATGTCCTCGACGAGCAGCGGGACCTGCTCGCCGCCAGCGGTCTGTTCACGACACCGGTGCCGATACCGGCGGACGCGTCGCCCCAGGACCGGCTTCTCGCGTTGACCGGCCGCGACCCGCGGCCCTCCGCGACCGGGCGCACTTCGGGAGGTATGCGATGACAAGCGAACCCGACATCAAACCCCGCAGCAGGGACGTGACCGACGGCTTGGAGAAGACCGCGGCGCGCGGGATGCTCCGGGCCGTCGGCATGGGCGACGACGACTGGGGCAAGTCGCAGATCGGTGTCGCGTCGTCGTGGAACGAGATCACCCCGTGCAACCTGTCCCTGGACCGGCTGGCGCAGGCCGTCAAGGACGGGGTGCACGCCGCGGGCGGGTATCCCCTCGAGTTCGGCACCATCTCGGTCTCCGACGGCATCTCGATGGGCCACGAGGGCATGCACTTCTCGTTGGTGTCCCGGGAGGTGATCGCGGACAGCGTCGAAACCGTCATGGAGGCGGAGCGTCTCGACGGGTCGGTGCTGCTTGCGGGGTGCGACAAGTCGCTGCCCGGGATGCTGATGGCCGCCGCGCGACTGAACCTGGCGTCGGTGTTCCTGTATGCCGGGTCGATCCTGCCGGGGACCGCGACCCTCTCCGACGGCACCGAGAAGGACGTCACGATCATCGACGCGTTCGAGGCGGTCGGGGCGTGTGTGCGCGGGCTGATGAGCCGCGCGGACGTCGATGCGATCGAGCGGGCAATCTGCCCCGGCGAGGGCGCGTGCGGCGGCATGTACACCGCAAACACGATGGCGAGTGCCGCGGAGGCGCTTGGCATGTCGCTCCCCGGTTCGGCGTCCCCGCCCGCCACCGACCGCAGGCGGGACGGCTACGCCCGCCGCAGCGGGCAGGCGGTGGTCGAGCTGCTGCGCCGCGGCATCACGCCGTCGGACATCCTGACCGCGGAGGCGTTCGAGAACGCGATTGCGGTGGTGATGGCGTTCGGCGGTTCCACGAATGCGGTGCTGCACCTGCTCGCCATCGCGAACGAGGCCGGGGTTCCGCTGACCCTGGACGACTTCACGCGGGTCGGTGCGCGGGTCCCACACCTGGCGGACGTCAAGCCGTTCGGGGCGTACGTGATGAAGGACATCGACCGCATCGGCGGCGTCCCGGTCGTCATGAAGGCCCTGCTCGACGCCGGGCTGCTGCACGGCGACTGCCTGACGGTGACCGGCCGCACTGTCGCCGAGAACCTCGCCGACATCGCCCCGCCCGATCCCGACGGCAAGGTGCTGCGGTCGATGAGCACGCCGATTCACCCGACCGGTGGCATCACGATCCTGTCCGGGTCGTTGGCGCCGGGCGGGGCGGTGGTCAAATCCGCCGGCTTCGAATCCGACGTCTTCACCGGTACCGCACGGGTTTTCGACCGCGAACGGGCGGCGCTCGACGCCCTCGAGGACGGCACGATCACCGCGGGCGACGCGGTCGTGATCCGCTACGAGGGGCCGAAGGGCGGACCGGGGATGCGGGAGATGCTCGCGATCACCGCCGCGATCAAGGGCGCCGGGCTCGGCAAGGACGTGCTGCTGCTGACCGACGGGCGGTTCTCCGGCGGCACCACCGGGCTCTGCGTCGGTCATGTCGCGCCCGAGGCGGTGGACGGCGGACCGATCGCCTTCGTCCGGGACGGCGACACGATCCGTCTCGACGTCGCGACCGGCCGCCTTGACGTGCTGATCGACGAATCCGAGTTGACGCGGCGCGCACACGGTTGGGAACCGCTGCCGCCCCGGTATACCCGAGGGGTACTGGCCAAGTACGCGAAGCTCGTCGGGTCGGCGTCGAACGGAGCGGTGTGTGGCTGAGCGGTCGAGCGAACGGCGGCAGGCCCTCGAGTTCGCGATGATCCAGGCCGAGGTGGAGCGCAATCTGCTCGGCGGGGAGATCAAGTACACCCGCGACCAGGTCGCCGAGCTCGCCGGGATCCCCTTGGAGAGAGCGCAACGCCTGTGGGTGGCAATGGGATTCGCGCACGCCACCAATCCGGATGTGCCGATGTTCACCGATGCCGACGTCGCTGCGCTGCAGTCGATCACCTCCCTCGTCGACCGGGGCATCATCGATCCGGATTTGGAGGTACCGGTGACGCGCGCGCTCGGCCAGTCGTTCGCACGACTCGCGGAGTGGCAGCTCGGCCTGCTCAACGGGCACATCGTCGCGCGGATCCGCGACCACGAACCCGAGGAAGTCGTCGACGTGCACGCGGTGGCGGCGGAGGCAACCCTCGTCGCGGAGCAGATGCTGCCGACCCTGGAGAGGCTGCAGTCGTACGCGTGGCGTCGGCACCTCGCGTCCCACGCGGCACGGTTCCTCGACAGTCGACGTGAGGACATCGACACCCGGACGCTGACGATCGGATTCGCGGACATGGTCGGCTACACGAGCCTGACCCGGCGCCTCGACATCACCGAACTGACCGATCTGCTCGAGTTCTTCGAATCCACCGTCACGAACGTGATCGGTCAGAACCGCGGCTGGGTGATCAAGAACGTCGGTGACGAGGTGCTGTTCGCGGTCGAGGATCCCGCCGACGGTGCGCGGATTGCGTTGGCACTGCAGGACGCGGCGTCGAGCACCGAGGAACTGCCGAGCCTGCGGGTCGGCCTCGCGCGCGGCGAGGTGCTGGTGCGCTTCGGCGACGTGCACGGGTCGGTCGTGAACATCGCCGCCCGGCTCACCAGCGCCGCGCGCCCGGGAACGGTGCTCGTCGACGAGAGGATGGCCGAGGCCCTCGGCGCGGCCGACGACGTCCAGCTGCGGTCGCTGCGGACCCTCCGGGTCCGCGGCTACAACCGACTGCGGGCGTACGCGCTGCGCCGGTGACCTCGCCGCGGGCCCTACGTGCCGAGCGACTCCAGCGCGGTCCGCGCCTCCTCGAGCTGCCTGCTCAGTTCCTCGACCCGCTTGGCCGCGGCATCCCGTGCTGCGGTGATCACCGACTCGACGGCGTCCTGCGCGGTCGGGTCACCGAGCTCGCGAACGGCCCGCTCGACCGCGTCGGCGGCGACCGGCGCCGCCTTCCCCGGCCGCTTCGCGCCGTGCGTGACCGTGACCGTCCATTCGCCGCCCGCCGCGGCGTGCAGCGTCACGCTGACGCCAGCCGGTTCCTTCGCCCGCCGGGGCCGCTTGGGTGCAGGCGTGGGCGATGAGGCCTGCGGGACATCGGTATTCGGTGCGGTCACGGCAGCCTTCGCGGTCGTCGGGGCGGGCGGGGTGGAGGTGCGTGGTGGTGCCGAGGGTGTCGGTGCGCCAGCGGCCGACCGGTCCAAGGCGGATCGCGCGGACGCCGACCGGGTTCGGCCCGGCGCCGCCGCCGGCTTCGGAGCCGCCTTGGCCGCCTGCTTCGCTGGCGCCCGGGTCAGGCGCAATTCGTCTGCCTCGAACGGCAGTTCGTCGTTCACACCCTTCGGCCGGATCAGCACGGTGGTGCCGTCGACGGACACCACCTTCGCGGAGCAGCCCGCGGCAAGGCCGAGGCTCGGGGTCGCCTCGTTGAGGTAGACGGTGGCGCGTTTACCGGCGGACACCGCCGCGGCCAGGTCGGTCAGATCCTGCCCGGTGAGGTGATCACCGGGCCGTGTGCGAGGGGCCATCCGCGATCAGATGGGCCGGAAGCCCGCGCCGACACCGCCGTGCGCGTTCAGGTCGGCCAGGACGGCATCGATATCGGTTCCGAGTTCGGGGCCGAGACATGCGACCCCCACGTAGGCGTTCACCATGCCGACCAATGTAGTACCGCGCACGACCGGGCTTCCCGAGTCACCCTCGATGACGCACATCTGCGTCCAGGTCTCGTTGCTCGCCAGCAGATCCCCCCACACGACGCCGCAGGTGTTGCCGGTCCGCAAACCCTGCTTGCACACCACATCCGGGAAGGCCGCTGGCGCACCGACGGTCGTGATCGTCACGTTCCCCACCCGATTGACGGGTGCGACCTTGGCCGGGTCGAACTCGATAACCGCGTAGTCGAGTGACCTGTTCTTCCCGACGATCCGGCCGACCGTTCCCGCGTCCTGACGGTGCTCCGGCACGATGGAATACCCGGGTTCACCACAATGGCCGGCCGTGATGCCGACCAGACGGTCCGCGCTGTCGCGCCCGATCGCCGTGAGCGTGCACAGCGCCTCGTCCCCGACGATGATCCCCGATCCGCCGCCCAGCGGCGCCGGTGATGCCGCGGCCGAGACGCCGACACCGAGGAATCCGAACAGCGCCGCCACCATCGCGAACAGGACTGCACACTTCTTGGCCATCGTCCGACCCTCCGGGAGATACACCGGCACCGGGCCTGACGCCCGGTCCGTAGGAAGACGAGCACCCACCAGTGTGCGCGCACCCGCCGGGACTCGCAGTGGAACGCGAGGATTTCGGGGCGTTCGGACGTCAGCCGAGGACGGTGAGCACCAGCAGCGCGATGTTGAGGGCAACGATCACCGCGGTTGCCGACCAGGCCGCGATCACGGTTCCGCGGCGGTTGACGTGGTCACCCATCAGGGCGCGTTCGGAGGTCATCCGCACCAGAGGGATCAGTGCGAACGGGATGCAGAAGCTGAGCACGACCTGACTGATCACCAGGGACGTCGTCGGGTCGGCGCCGATCGCGAGGATGACGAGCGCGGGAATCAGGACCAGGATCCGGCGCAGCAGCATCGGGATCCGGTAGTGCAGCAGCCCGGCCATGATCTCGGCGCCCGCGGCGCAGCCGACCGAGGTGGACGCCAGGCCGGACGCGAGCAGCCCGATCGCGAACACCACCGCCACCGTCGGCCCGAGCGCGGAGGTGATCGCGGCGTGGGCGCCCTCGATGGTGTCGGTGCCCTCGACGCCGCGCAGCGCCGACGCGGCCAGCAGCAGCATCGCGATGTTGACGGTGCCCGCGACGACGAGGGCCGCCCCGACATCCAGCTTGGTGGCCTTCAGCAGGCGCGGCAACAGCGCGGGCCGGATCCCGCGCCCGTGCCGGTCCCTGGCGAGCGCGGAGTGGACGTAGATCGCATGCGGCATCACGGTTGCGCCAAGCATGCTCGCCGCGAGCAGCACCGTTTCGGCCCCGTCGAACCGGGGCGCGAGGCCGCCGAGCGCCTCGCGCGGGGACACGTCGGTGAAGGCGAGACCGCTGACGAAGCCGAGGGTGATGATCGCGAGCAGGCCGATGACGACGAACTCGAAGGTCCGCTGGCCGCGGGCCTGGGTCGCGAGGATGGCCATCGACACGGCGCCGGTGATCAGTCCGCCAAGCCACAGCGGCAGCCCGAACAGCAGGTGCAGGGCGATCGCGCCGCCGATCACCTCGGCGAGGTCCGTCGCGACCGCGGCGAGCTCGGCCTGCACCCAGAACGCCTTGCGTTGGGTCGGCCGGAGCCGGTCGCCGAGCAGCTCGGGGAGCGACCGGCCGGTGACCAGCCCGAGCTTCGCGGACAGGTACTGCACGAGCACGGCCATCGCGTTGGCGAGCACCAGCACCCACACGAGCAGGTAGCCGTACTTGGCGCCTGCGGTGAGATTCGCGGCAACGTTGCCGGGGTCCACGTAGGCGATCGCGGCGACGAAGGCCGGTCCGGCCAGCGCGATCAGCCGGCCGAGGCCCGCCCATCTCCTGGTCGACGGTCCGCTCGGTTCGAGGGTGCGCACGCTCACCGCGACTGGTCTCCCGCCCACATCGGCAACTATTCGCCTCACCATATCAAGAAGTTCGGGTCTCCAAACTTTCAGGCATCCGCGGCCGCGGCACCGGCATGCGACTGGCCGCCGCCGGGTGGGCCGTGGTGCGGATATGGGAGCATGACGGCGTGGCCGCGGCCGCCGACCGGTGCGGACGCGGCGCTGCGGCCGGGTCAGTAGTGCGCGGGTTCCCGTCCCGACGTGCCGAGCCCGACCCGCCGCACGACAACGGCAGCGACCGGGGTCAGCGCGACCGCGAACGCGAGGGCGATGCAGGAGCCGAACACCAGGCCCGCGGCGACATCGTGTGGATAGTGCACGCCGCTGACGACCCGGGACAGCCCGACGATCACCGCGGTGACCGCGGCGAGGGCCGCCATCCACATTCGCCGGGCCGCGTACCCGGCGAGGACCACCGCCGTTGCCAGGGCCGCCGAGATTCCGGAATGGTTGCTCGGGAACGACCAGTCGCCGAGCGGAGGGCACTCGGACAGGGCGTGCACCCCGGGCAGGGCGGTGCAGGGACGCTCCTCGGTGACGACCGCCTTGACGGCGAGGGTGGCGAGCGCCGAACCGGCGGCCCCCGCCCCGGCCGCCAACCCGACCGCGAGGGTGTGCGTGTCGCCGCGCCCCCACCACAGGGACAGCGCGAGCATTCCGGCGAGGGCGAACAATCCCGCCTCCGCGACCAGGTCGCTGACGGTGCCCGCGCCCGCGGGCCAGGCCGCGGTGACGGAGTCGACGCTGCGGTACAGCGACGTCGACCAGCCGATGACCGGGTTGGCCTCCATGTCGGCGGGTCCGAACACCGCGAGGATGCCCGCCGCGACGATCAGCGCGGCCAGGCCGAGCGGCCAGTGCCTGGGGAGGAATCGGGTTCGCACCCGGCGGAATGTACGCGGCGAAACTGGTAGGAAACTGAGAGGGCCCGCCGCCGCAACCCCCTGCCGGTGAACACCGGGAAAACGGGCGGCGCCGCGCCATTGACGTCTAGGGTCATCTGGACTCTTTCGTCCCGGCGCATCCGAGGTGGCCCGTGTCCTTCCCAACGTCCAACGTTTCCCGCCGTGCGTTTCTGGTCGGCCTGTCCGCGCTCGGTGGCGGCGCGCTGCTGCCCACCGCCGCGCACGCGGCGCCGCTGCTGCGTCAGGCCCCGGACACCGGCGCGGGCCTGATCCGCAATCCGGAGTTCGGCAACGGGGTGATGGCCGGGGTGCCGCGCACCGACGGCGCGACGCTGTGGACGCGGGTCGGTGCTGGCAGCGCGGGCACCGGCAGCATCGGCACCGGCAGCGCGGGCACCGGCAGCATCGGCGGCCGTGCGGCGGACGGCGAACTGGCGGTGATCGTCTCGTCGCGTGAGGACCTGACCTCGCCGACCATCGCCGAGCGGGTACCGGTACGCGGGGATGCCGACGGCACAGTCCATTTCGACGTGACCGGCCTCGCGCCGGGCGAAACCTGGTACTACCAGTTCCGCGGCGACGGCGGCGAGTCACCGGTCGGCCGGTTCCGGACCCTGCGGCCCGCCGACTCCAACGAACCGGCCCGGATCGGCTGGTTCACCTGCCAGGGCTTCGAGGAGGGCTACTACGCGGCGCACCGACATCTGGCCGCGGAGGACCTCGACTTCGTCGTGTGCCTCGGGGACTACGTGTACGAGTTCACCAAGCCGGGCGTCCGCGGGGTCGCAACCAATGCGTTCCCCCAGACCATCGACGGCATGCGGGACAAGTACCGCCAGTACCGCACCGACGCCGACCTGCGGCTGATGCACAGCAGCCACGCGTTCGTCCCGCTCTGGGACGACCACGAGTTCCGCAACAACTACAGCACGGACGGCTGGACGTTCCCGGTCGTCTCGGACATCGACGGCGCGATCGGCTTCCAGCAGAAGAAGCAGTGGGCGTGGCAGTCGTGGTTCGAGCACATGCCGGTGCCGCGGTTCGCCGGCGACCCGACCCGCACCTACCGCTCGCTGCGGGTGGGCCGGACGGTGGAACTCTTCGCGCCGGACACCCGCCAGTACCGGGACCGGCAGGCCTGCGACGACGCCGAGTTCGCCGTCTGCACCGAGGCCGACACGCCGGGACGGAGCATGCTCGGGGCAGCCCAGAAGCAGTGGCTGCTCGACGGGCTCACCACCTCCGACGCGCGATGGAAGGTGGTCGCGAACGCCAACATGATGATGGGCATGGCGGTGGCCGACGACGGTGCCCGCGCCTACATGGACACCTGGGACGGCTACGGCGCCGAACGCGCCGAGATCCTCTCCACCGCAGCACAATCGGTCGACAACCTGGTCCTGGTGACCGGCGACGACCACGACGGCTGGGCGGGCGAGCTGTGGGACACCGGGTTCGCGCCGGGCACCGCGACCGGCGCGCAGGTCAACGCCCCCGGCACGCGGCGCGCCGGGGTCGAGTTCGTCGTCCCGTCGGTCACCTCCGCCAACACCGGGGACGGCGGCGCGACCGGAAGCAGCGACGTCGGCGGGGCGCGCGCCGAGGAGTCCGCCCGCCGGGCGAGGAACCCGCACCTCGCGCACGCCGACATGGTGTCCCACGGGTACGGGGTGCTCGAGGTCGACGCGGGCGAGGCGCGGTTCGCGTTCCGTGCGGTCGACAAGCTCGATCGGGGCGCAGCCGTTGCGACGTCGAAGGAGTTGCGGGTCGCGGCCGGGGACGCGCGGCTCGGGTAGCCGGCCCGGGCGCGCTACTCGCAGGCGATGCCGTCGCCGTCGCGGTCGAGTCGGCCGCTGTACCCCGGCTCCCCGACGCGGATCGGCGCCGCGCCTGCCGCGCGCACCTCCCCGCAGTTCGCGTAGCTGACGGTGGCGCCCGCATCGGGCCGGGGCGGGGCGGGAGCGGCGCCGACCAGCGGGACCGGCGCCTGCGCAGCAGGCGCGGGGGCGGGTTCCACCGGCGGGCGGTCATCACCCCCGGCCGCGGCCGCGGGAGCCACCTCGGGCTGCGCCGCACCGCAATCCGCGAGCACCCGGGCCATCGCGTCCCGTTCGGCGGTGGTCACCCACAGCCCGTAGGCGGCCTTCACCTCGATCTGCCGCGCGACATACGTGCACCGATACTCCCGATTCGGCGGCAGCCAGGTCGCGGCGTCACCGTCACCCTTGCGCTGATTGGTCGGCCCGTCGACGGCCTGCAGGTTGCGGGGGTCATTCGCGAGGTTCCGCAGGGTCGGCGCGTCGAGCTGCTGGGCGCCCTTCTGCCAGGCGTCGGACAGCGCGACGACATGGTCGATCTGGACGGCGGACGAGGTGTCCGATCCGCGGGTGAACGGGATCGTGGTTGCCGTGTACCGGTCCGGCAGCACCCCGGTCAGGACCACGCACCCGCGAGTACCCGGCTTCAGTTCGACCTCGATGAGGTCGCGGCGCAGGATGTCGTTGCGGGTGTCGCAGCCGTTATGTCCGCCCGCGACGCTCACGTCGTCGGACCAGGCCTGCCCGAACAGGTCCCGCTCGTACCCGGTCTTGGGTGCGCGTCCCTTGACCGCGAGCGTGTCGAGCAGCGCGAGCGCGGCCACGGCGTCACCGCTGCCTCCCGATCCCGGCCCGGCGGCCGCGGCAGCGGATGTCGCACGCGCCGTCGTCGTCGTGGTCGGTGCGGCGGTGGGCGTCGTCGGGCGGGTCACCGCGGTGGTGGAGCCGAGGGCGGCGGTGGTCGCGGTCATCGTCGGCGACTCAGACGCACCGCAGCCGGTGAGGCCGACGACGGCGACCAGTCCGGCCGCCCAGGCGATGTCGCAGCGGATACGTCGGGGTCTGGGGAGAGCGGTCACCTCCCATGCCTACCAGTGGTGCCGGCGAGCCCCGGCACCACGGGCACCCGAATCATCTGCTCAACCGACACCCGGCTCCCTCGCCCCGAACCCACCTGTGCACAGTGCGGGTGCCGCACGCACAGCGGGGTTGTCCGCTCAGTTTCCCTGCGAACGCACGAAAACCCCTGCGCACAGGGGTTTTCGTGGGACGACTGTTGCGGCGGACCCGCCTTCGGGGTCAGCCCCAGCGGGACTGGCCGCCGTCGAGCGGCATGGTGGAGCCGGTGAGGTAGCGCGAGTCCTCCGAGCAGAGGAAGACGACGGCCCGGCCGATGTCGGCCTCGGGGTCGCCGACCCGGCCGAGCGGGATGCCCGCGACGAACGCGGCCGCCTCTTCCGGGTTCTTCTCCATCCACCATTCCAACGCGGGCGTCACGGCGTGCGGGGCAACATTGTTCACCCGGATGCCGTCGCGGCCCCACTCGGCGGCGGCGGCCCGGGTGAGCACCCGGGTGCCCTCCTTGATCGCGCCGTACACGCCGTAGTTGCTGGCATCCCAGCGCACCGCCGCCGAGGTGACCATGTTGATCACCGAGCCGCCGCCACGCGCGACCATGTGCGGATGGCAGGCGCGCATGAACCGCAGGGTCGCCAGCGGCCCGGACGCGAACGCCTTCTCGAACTTCTCGTCGACGACGTCGAGGAGGGGGCCGGGCTTGGAGTCGTTGGCGTTGTTGACCAGGATGTCCACCGCACCGAGGTCCGCGACGGTCGTCGCGACGGCGGCGACGATGTCCTCGGCGACCGAGACGTCACAGCGCACCGGGACCGCCCGCCCGCCGAGTGCCTCGATCTCCGCCACGGTGTTGTGCAGCTTGGACTCGGTGCGCCCGGTGACCGCGATGGCCGCACCCTCCTTCGCCAGGGCGAGCGAGATGCCCCGGCCGATGCCCTGCCCGGCACCGGTGACGATGGCCACCTTCCCGTCCAGAATTCCCATTGCTCTTCGTCTCCGATCGTGTACGGCGTCAGCCGATTTCGGGGTGGGTGGCGAGGTAGCGCGCCGGGTACTCGCCGCCGCCGTGGACGGCGATGTCGGCGCCGTTGACGTACGACGACAGCGACCCGGCCAGGAACAGGCAGGCGCCCGCGATGTCGGACGGCACGGCCATCCGGCCGATCGGCAGGGTCCGGGTCACCGCGGCGCCGCCATCCTCCCCGTACACCGAGGCCGCGGCCTCGGTGCGGATCAGGCCGGTGGTGATGTGGTTGACCCGCACCTTCGGCGCCCATTCCAGCGCGAGGGCCTTCGTGAGCATCAGCAGTCCGGCCTTGGCCGCGGAGTAGGCGGCGGTGCCGGGCTGCGGGTCGTGCGCGGACACCGATCCGATGTTGACGATCGCGCCGCCCGCCTCCTGCTGCTGCATGATCGCGTTCGCGGCCTGCGCAACGTAGAAGGGGCCCAGCAGGTTCAGTGCGACAATCTTGTCGACGAACCGGGTGGACACGGTCGCGGCATCCGCGTCCGGGGAGCCGCCCGCGTTGTTGATCAGCACGTCCAGGCCACCCATCGCGGCGGCGGCCGTGCCAACCATCTCCTTGACCGCGTCGGCGTCACGGACGTCGACGGACAGGAAATGCGCTCGGCGTCCGCCACTCTCGATCGGGGACTCGGATTCGCTGCGTGCGCAGACGGTGACCTCGGCCCCGGCGGCGAGGAAGGTCTCGGCGGTGACCCGACCGATGCCCTTGGTGCCGCCGGTGATCAGGATCTTCTTGCCGGTGAAATCGGCGGGGTTGTGCACTGCCATGTCACCATCCTCCGAATTCGGCGTGGGCGCCGGTGACCGCGCCGCCGACCTCGAAGTCGACACCGTCGCCTGCCCGCCAGGCACGCACCACCAGGGTGTCGCCGGGGAAGGCGGGGGCAGCGAAGCGTCCGGACAGCCCGGTCAGGTCGGCCGGGTGCACACCGAGTTCCTTGGCCAGCGGCAGGGTTCCGGCGGCGAGGGTGCACAGTCCGTGCATGATCGGCCGGGGCTGCCCGATCACCGCGGCGGCCGCCGGGTCGATGTGGATGTGGTGCATGTCGCCGAGCAACCGGTACAGGGCCGTCTGGTTGGCGGCGGTCACCAGGTCAACGGTGAGGTTCGGATCACCCTGCGGTCCGGCCAGCTTGGACGGGCCCCGTTCGCCGCCGAATCCTCCTGCGCCGGGAGCGAACAGCGACCAGGTGGCGACGAAGTACTCGCTCTCGACGACCACTTCGAACACCGCGGCGGCACCCTTGTCCCAGACCTCACCGACGCGGGCGGACAGCGTCACCTCGCCCGAGCGGGGCAGCGGCTTGCGGACGGTCAGTTCCTGCGATCCGTGCAACGCCGTCTTGGTGTCGAACGCACCCCGCGAGCCGAGCTCGTCGGGTGCCCACTGGGCGAGGGTCAGGGCGAACGTCGGCAGCACCCGCAGCCGGTCCTCCATCACGAGGTCCAGGTCGGTGGCCTTCGCACCGACGGCGAGCGCGTAGAGGATCGCGTCGCGCTCGTCGTAGCTCACCGTGCGGGTGCCGAGATCGACACCCTTCCAGGCACCGGCCGGCTTCTGCTCCACTGCCGTCATTCTCCTGTAGTCCTTCCGAGTGTTCTGTCAGGCCACGCCGAGAATAAGGCCCGACGTGGGAACCGCGGTTCCCGCCGTGACGATCATGTTCTCGACGCTGCCCGGCTGGTTGGTGGAGGTGCCGCGCAGGACACGCACGGCCTCGGCGATGCCGTTGACGCCGTGCAGGTACGCCTCACCGATCTGGCCGCCGTGCGTGTTCGACGGCAGCCGGCCACCGATCTCCAGGTTGCCCTCGCGGATGAAGTCCTTGGCCTCGCCGACGCCGCAGAAACCGAGCTCCTCGAGCTGCGGCAGCACCAACGGAGTGAAGTGGTCGTAGAGAACCGCGGCACCGATGTCCTCCGGGGTGAGCCCGGACTGCGCGTACAGCTGGCGGCCGACCAGGCCCATCTCCGGGATGCCGGTGATGTCGGGACGGTAGTAGCTGGTCATCATGTGCTGGTCCTTGCCGGAGCCCTGCGCCGCGCCCTTGATGACAACGGGCGTGTTCGTCAGGGTCTTGGCGCGTTCCGCGGAGACGATGACGAGAGCCTGGCCGCCGTCGGTCTCCTGGCAGCAGTCGAGCAGGTGCAGCGGCTCGGAGATCCAGCGCGAGTTCTGGTGGTCCTCGAGCGTGATCGGCTTGCCGTAGAACCACGCCTTCGGGTTGTTCGCCGCGTGCTTGCGGGCGACGACGGCGACCCGACCGAAGTCCTCACTGGTTGCGCCGTACTGGTGCATGTATCGGCGCGCGAACATGCCGACCCACTGCGCCGGAGTGGACAGGCCCTGCGGCGTCATCCACGCGTACGCGGCGCGGTCCGCGGTGGAGTCCATCGGGCGGTCATGCTGGCCGAGACCGTAACGGACGCCGGAGCGTTCGTTGAACGCGCGGTACACGACGACGACGTCAGCGACGCCGGTCGCCACGGCCATCGCGGCCTGCTGCACGGTGCCGCAGGCTGCGCCGCCACCGTAGTGCACGCGGGAGAAGAACTTCAGCTCGCCGAGGCCGCAGTTGCGGGCGACAATCGCCTCGCCGTTGGTCTCGGACGTGTAGGTGGACAGGCCATCGACCTCGGACGGGTCGATGCCCGCGTCGGCGAGCGCGGCGACGATGGCCTCGCAGGCGAGTTGGAGTTCGCTTCGGCCCGAGTTCTTGGAGAACTCGGTGGCGCCGATGCCGACGATCGCGGCGGCACCGGAGAGCGGGCTGACGGCCATCAGGCGTCCTTCCCTTCGTGGGCCGGGTAGGCGACGGTGACGGTGCCTGCCAGGTGGTTGCCGAGGCTGTTGGCGCCGACGATCTTCACCTCGACGGTGCCGTTCTCCTTGCCGACGACCTCGCCGGTCATGGTCATGGTGTCGCCCGGGTAGTTCGGTGCGCCGAGCCGGATCTTGACGCGGCGCACCTGCGCGAACGGACCCGCCCAGTCCGTCACGAACCGTCCGGCCAGCCCGTTGCTGGTGAGGATGTTCATGAACACGTCCTTGCTGCCACGCTGCTGCGCCAGCTCAGGATCGTGGTGCACGTCCTGGAAGTCGCGGGTGGCCAGGGCCGTCGCGACGATCAGGGTGCGGGTGAGCGGGATGGCCAGCTCGGGCAGCGTCTCGCCGACGGTGATGTCGTCGTAGCTGCGTCCGGTGACGGCGGCGGTCATGCGACCACCTCGACACCGGCGGCGAGCTGCGCGCCCAGACGCGCGAGGTCGGAGGCGGAGCCGCCGAGGGTGGCGCCGATCTGCTTGCCCCACAACAGGTGCCGGTGCACCGGGTAGTCGGTGTCGACACCCATGCCGCCGTGGACGTGGGTGGTGCGGTGCACGATGCGCTGGCCGCCGTCGGTGGCCCACCACTTCGCGACGAGCACCGACGTGCCCGGGTCGATCCCATCGACGAGGTTCTGGGTGGCCTGCCACAGCGTCACGCTCATCGCCTGCAGGTCGATGTAGCAGTCGGCCAGCTGATGGTTGACGGCCTGGAACGTGGCGAGCGGACGACCGAACTGCTGCCTGCCGTTCAGGTACTCGACGGCCTGCGCAACGGCGCCCTCGCCGACACCCAACTGGATCGCGGCGAGCGCCAACTCGACCCGGTCGAGCAGCCACTGCGCGGCGGTGCCGTCGGCGGGACCGAGCAGCTCCGCCGGGGCCGCCTCGAACGTGAGGTTGCCGCAGATCTCCCAGTCGGTCGACTGTGTCTGCTCCACCGCGACACCGGCAGCGGCGAGGTCGACGACGAACAGCGCGGCACCGGACTCGGTGGTGGCCGAGACGATCGCGCGGTCAGCAACGTGGGTGATCGGGACGACGGCCTTCGCACCGGTCAGCGTCCACGCTCCGCCAGCCTCGGTGGCGGTGGTCTGCGGGTCGCCGTCGACGTACGGACCGAACTCCTCGAGACCGACGGTAAGGAACGAACTGCCCTCGGCGACACCGGGAACCAGCGTCGACGCCTGCTCGGGGGTGCCGAACTCGGCGACCGCCGCCGCCGCGAGGGTGGCAGGCCAGATCGGCACCGGTGCCACGTGCCTGCCCTGCTGCACGAGCAGCACGTACAGCTCGGCAAGGCCCATGCCGCCGCCGCCGAGGTTCTCGGGCAGGGCGATACCGAGCAGGCCGGTGTTCGCGAGCTCACGCCACAGGTCGCGGTCGAGGCGCTCGTCGCTCAGCTCGATCGCCTTGACCCGGTCGATGTCGGCCTTGCTGGTGAAGACCTCGTCGGCGAGGGTGCGAATCGCGTCCTGCTCTTCGCTGAAGTTGAAGTCCATCAGTGCTCCTCCCGTGCGGCCGGCCGGAACGCGGGCAGCGTCAGATCCGGGTCGGCGTCGATCCAGTCCAGTTCCACCGGCATGCCGATCTCGACCTCGTCCGGCGTGATGCCGGTCATGTTCGCGATCAGTCGGGTGCCCTCGTCGAGTTCGATGGTCGCCACGATCAGCGGGTACTCGAAGCCGGGGATCTTCGGGTGGTGGTTGACGACGAAGCTGTAGACGGTGCCCCGGCCCGAGGCGTCGACGGTGTCCCACTCAAGCGACTGGCACTCGCCGCACATCGGTCCGGTGGGGTGCCGCAGCACGCCGCAGGCGGTGCAGCGCTGGATGACCAGGCGGTGCTCCTTGGCGGCCTCGAACCAGAAGGCGTTGTCGTGGTTGAGGGCCGGGCGCGGACGCAGGCCCACATCGGCCTTCTTCGGCCTCGGCGCGAACCGCAGGGTCCGCCAGCGCTGGGTCGCGACGACCTCGTCGTCGCCGTTGCAGTACGTCTTGAGGGTGGTGACGAAGTGTCCGGTACCCAGGCCGGTCGTCTTCTCCTCGGAGATCGCCTCGATGGTCTCGGTGACCGATACCCGGTCGCCGGCGCGCAGTTCGGCGAAGAACTCGAAGTCCGAGTCGGTTGCGACGACCGAGCTGAATCCGGCCTCGTCGAAGGCGGCGATCATGTCGGTCCACACCTGCGACGGATCGTTGTTCGCCATCTTGTCGGTGAACGTGCGCATGATCCACACCTGCGCCATCAGCGCGGGCGCGACCGCGCCGTCCCGGCCGGTGGCGCGGGCGGCCTCGTCATCAAGGTAGATCGGGTTGGTGTCGCCCATCGTCTCGACCCAGTGCCGGATCATCGGGGTGTTGACCGCGTCCGGACCCCAGGTCGTCGGGGTCAGGATCTGACCCTCGAATTCCTTGATCTTGGTAGCGAATTCGCTCACTTGACCCTCTTCTCCCGGACCAGGCCAAGGCCCATCGTGCCGACCATGTCGCGCAGGACCTCGTTGACGCCACCGCCGAACGTGTTGACCATGCCCTGGCGGGAGATCTGCTCCACCTGACCGGCGAGCAGCGCGCCCGGCGACTCGGGCCGGATGCGTCCGGCGGCGCCCAGGATCGCGAGCAGCGACCGGTAGACGTCGATGTGCGTCTCGGTGCCGTACGCCTTGGTGGCACCCGCGTCCGCGCCGGAGAGGGTGTCCGCGGCGACCGCGGCCGTCATCTTCCAGTTCAGCAGGCGCATCGCCTCAAGCTTGGCGTGGGTCCGCGCGAATTCCTGCTGCACCCAAGGGATCTCGATGGCGCTGTTGTCTTTGGCCCAGTCCAGCACCTGGTGCCACAGGCCGTAGGTGCGGCCGCCGATCGCGGCAAGGCCGATGCGCTCGTGGTTGAGCTGCGCGGCAATCAGCTGCCAACCGCCGTTGACGTCACCGATGACATCGGACGCGGGCACCCGGATGCCGCTGTAGTACGTCGCGGTGACCATCAGGCCGCCGACGGTGTTGATCGGCGACCACGAGAAGCCGGGGTCGTCGGTGGGGACCACCAGAATCGAGATGCCCTTGTGCTTGGGGGCGTCCGGGTCGGTGCGGGCGGCCAGCCACACGTAGTCGGCGGTGTTGGCGCCGGAGGTGAAGATCTTGGCGCCGTCGACGATGAAGTCGTCGCCGTCGCGGACCGCACGGGTCTTGAGGGACGCGAGGTCGGTGCCCGCCTCCGGCTCGGTGTAGCCGATCGCGAACACGATGTCGCCGGAGAGGATCCCCGGCAGGAACCGGTCCTTCATCTCCTGCGTGCCGTACTTCATCAGCGTCGGGCCGACGGTGTTCACGGTGACGAACGGGAACGGCAGCCCGGCGCGCTGCACCTCGTCGAAGAACACGAACTGTTCCTCGATGGACCGGCCCTGTCCGCCGTACTCCTTGGGCCAGCCGATGCCCAGCCAGCCGTCCTTGCCGAGCAGCTTGACGACCTCACGGAAGTACTGGCCGCCGACGCCCTCCTCGCCCGCCTTGCGCCGCTTCTCCTCCGGCAGCAGGTTCGCGAAGTACGCGCGCAGTTCCCGCCGCAGCTCCTGCTGCGCCGCCGACTCCCTCAACTCCATCGTTTGGCTCTCCCATCCCGCGATCCCGCGAACGTCGGACGCTACGGAGTGATGCGGACCTGGTCGTTGTCAGTCTCACTGAGCGGTAGATCGTCGCGCCTCCGGTCTCCGCCCGCGACGTCCCGGTCACGCGGAATGAACACGCCGATCACGATCGCGAACAGGGCTGCCGCACCGCCTATCCCGAACACCACCGCATACGCGGCGTTGGTCGGGAACTCGACGCCCGCGATGTGCATCACCGATCCGGTTGTGACGGCCGCCACCACCGCGCTGCAGGTGGAGGTGCCCAGGGACCGGGCGAGGGCGTTGAGACTGTTCGCGGCGGCGGTCTCCGAGACCGGGACCGCGCGCATGATCATCGCCGGGATCGCCCCGTAGGCGAGGGCCGCGCCGATCGAGGTGACGGTGGTCGCCGCGATGACCACGCCCAGCTGCGGCGGCGTCACGGCCCTGGCGAGGTTCGCCACCATCAGGACCGCGGCACCGATCAGGAAGGTAATCCGCGGACCCCGGCTGCGGGAGAGGTGCGCGGTCACCGGCGAGAACGCGATCATCATCAGGCCGCCGGGCAGCAGCGCGACCCCACTGAGCGTCAGCGACATGCCGTACCCGTATCCGGTCTCGGAAGGGGCCTGGAAGATCTGGGCGCTGACCATGAACGAGGTGAACATCGCGAAGCCGACCAGGACGGACGCGACATTCGTCAGCAGGACCTGCCTGCGCGCGGAGACCCGCAGGTCGACCAGCGGCTGCCGGGTGCCCTCGCCCCGGCCGGGCGGCGCGAGTCGCAGTTCGTACCATCCCCACCCGGCGAACAGGATCGCCGCGGCGGCGAACAGGGCGACGACCGGGATGCTGCCCCACCCCCAGCCGTTGCCCTGGGTGATCGCCAGCAGCAGGCACACCAGCGCCGCCGACAGTCCAAGCGCCCCAACCAGGTCGAACCGTCCGCCCGACCGAACCGGCGATTCGGGGACGATCCGCCAGATCGCCGCCATCCCGAGCAACCCGGTCACCGCGGCGCCACCGAAGAGCCAATGCCAGCTGAAGTGCTCGGCGACCACCCCGGTGAGCGGAAGCCCGATCGCGCCGCCCGCCCCCAGGGTGGAGCTCATCAGCGCGATTCCGCCCGCCACCCGTTCCGGCGGCAGTTCGTCGCGCATGATGCTGATGCCGAGCGGCACCACCCCCATCGCGGCGCCCTGCAGGGCGCGGGCGACAAGTACGACGGCGAACGCGTCGGACACCGCGCCGATCAGGCTCCCGGCGACCATCACCGCCAGCGCGACGAGCAGCAGCCGGCGCTTGCCGTACATGTCGCCGAGACGGCCGAGCACCGGGGCGCAGACCGCACCGGCGATCAGGTTCGCGGTCACCAGCCAGGCCGCGCCGCCGGGCGTGGTGTCGAGCAGCCTCGGGAACTCGGGCAGCAGCGGCATCACAATGGTCTGCATCAGCGAGACGACGATGCCGCAGGAGGCGAGGGCGAGGACAACGAGCCTGCCGGACGCGGCGCGCTGTGGTGACGGCACGGACCCCTCCCAACGATCTGTTCAGCTCGGACCCTAGGCCACCCGAGGGCCGGTGGTCATGCCGCTGTTCCGCTGAGCGGGTTGCGACCACGACGCCGGCCCGCGGCCCGCATACTCGTCGTCATGAGTGATCCATCGGACCTGGCCGGGCGGTACGCGGTGGCGGTGGACGACCGGGACGCGGCCGCCCTGGCCGCCCTGTTCACCGTCGACGCCGCCCTGGTCCAGCCGCCCGCGTTGACCCGCGGCGCGGGGGAGGTCGTCGCGGCGGGTGTCGACGCGATCGTCGCTGCCGTGCTGGACGGCACCGCGCACCTGCAGGCCACCCGCCACGACGTGCACCAGTCCGTGGTGGACGTGGACGGCGACACCGCGACCGGGCGGGCGTACTGCCTGGCACATCACCTGTATCGAGGCCGCGACGGGATGCGCGACAACGCGATCGCGATCCGCTACCTGGACCGGTACCGGCGGGTGGACGGGCGCTGGCTGATCGCCCGCCGTGAGCTGGTCGTCGACTACGCCGAGGACCGCGTCGTCACGGTCCCCTGACCCCGGCGCGCTCCCCTGCCGTGGTCAGGGGACGCCGAGCAGGCGCAGGAGGGCGGCGGTCGCGGCGGCGGCGAGGATGGCGACGACGAATGGCGCCCTCCGCCAGACGAGCACTCCCCCGACGAGGACGCCCGCCGGACGCGCGATGCCCGCGGCCCCACCGTCCTCGGTGAGTGCCTGCGTTGCCGCGACGGCGGCCAACAGCACGATCGCGCCGAGGGCGAGGACGGTGTCGAGCCGGTCCGGGACGATGCCGCGCGAGCGCAGGGCAGGTCCGGCGAATCGGAACGCGAAGGTGCCCGCGCCGAGCACGAGGACGGCCACGATCAGCGGCAGGCCCGCCGTCATCGAGCGTCCGCCGCGTCGGACGACCGCGATCCGGGGGTTCCCGGCGTGGCCCAGATCGAGGCGACCAGCGCCAGCAGTGCCAGCAGGACCGGGATCCCGGTCGGCAGGAACGGTGTGGCCGCGACCGCGATGACCGCCCCGAGCAGCGCGATCCCGGCGGTCGCGCGGTCCCGCAGCGCGGGGAACACCAGCGCGAGGAGCACGGTCGGGAACATCGCGTCCAGCCCGAACGCGCCGATGTCGTCGATGAAGGTGCCCGCGGTCGCGCCGATCAGGGCGCCGAGCGGCCAGCAGACCCCGATGCCGATCGCGCACAGCCAGTAGGCGGCATGCCTGCGGGCCGGATCGGATTGGCCGAGCGCGAAGACGGTGCTCTCGTCGTTGAGCAGGTGTGCGCCGAGGATGCGTCGCCAGCCGCGGCCCGCGACGTCGCCGACCGCGAGCCCGAACGGCAGGTGCCGGGCGTTGACCAGCAGTCCGCCTGCGAGCGCCGCCAGCAGGCTGCCGCCCGCGGCGACGATCCCCACGAACAGGAACTCGGAGGCGCCCGCGAGGACCACCACCGACATCAGGACCGGCACCCACGGCGCGAACCCGAGCCCGACGGCGATGGCCCCGTAGGAGACGCCGACCAGGCCATCGGCCAGGGACACCAGCGCGATGTCCCGCTTCAGCCCCGGATCGAGTGTTCGCCATATCGAACGCATGATCTTTATGGTGAACACTCGTCCACATGTTCGTCAAGTCGAACACTCGTGCCGATATAGTGAACGCATGGCTCCGGATGCGAAGGCACCACTCGACGTCATCGCGGCATCCCTGCGCCGCGAACGCGACCGCGCGGGACTGTCCCTGACCGAGGTGGCGCGGCGCGCGGGCATCGCGAAGTCGACGCTGTCGCAGCTCGAGTCGGGCACGGGGAATCCCAGCGTGGAAACGCTGTGGGCGCTCAGCGTCGCCCTCGACATTCAGTTCGCCCAGTTAATCGACCCACCGCGACCGCGGGTCCAGGTGATCCGCGCGGATGAGGGGCCGATCCTGCGGTCCGAACGCACCGACTACAGCGCAACCCTCGTCGCGTCCTGCCCCCCGAACGCGCGTCGCGACATCTACCGCATCGACGTCGAGCCCGGGCCGCCGCGCGAATCCGAACCGCACCTGCCCGGCACCGTCGAGCACGTGCTCGTCGGTTCCGGGCGCGCGCTCGTCGGGCTGCTCGACGACCCCGTCGAACTCGGCCCCGGCGACTACATCGCCTACCCCGGCGACGTCGCCCACGTGTTCCAGGCCCTGGAGCGGGGCACCCGCGCGGTGCTCGTGTCCGAGCACACCTGAGCCGGGACGTTCCCGCATGTCAGACCGGGAATCGCCCCGTCAGCCACGGTGACAACGACCCCTGCGGGTGTCAGGAGAGCCGCATGCGGTCCGCGCAGGCGGCCATCTCGTCGAGGACGGCCTCAAGGGTGGTGGCGTGACGGGACGCGGACAGCAGGATCCGGTCGGAGCCGAGCGAGCGCGCCCACTCGACCTTCGACTCGTCCATCCGCGGCAGCGTCGCGCCGAGGACGAGGGCGACCTCGGACGGGTCACGACCCGCGTCCGCCGCCGCCGCCCGCATCGTCGCGACCGCGCCAGCAAGGTCGTCGCCGCCGAGCCCCAGCGGCTGGAAGCCGTCCCCGAGCCGTCCCGCACGGCGCGCTGCTGCCGCACTGTGGCCACCGATGTACAACGGAACCCGGTTGTCGTGCAACGGTTTCGGGAACGAGTAGGCGCCCGCGAACGAATGAAACTCGCCTGCGAACGACGCGCCGTCGGCACCTCCGGCCCACAGGGCCCGCATCACGGCGATCGCCTCGTCGGTGGACCTCCCCCGGCGGGTGAAGTCGCCGCCGCAGGCCTCGATCTCCTCGCGCATCCATCCGACACCGAGGCAGATCCGCGTCCGCCCGCCGGAGAGCCGGTCGAGGGTGGCCAGCCGCTTGGCGAGGACGACCGGATTATGGTTGGGCGCCACCAGAACTCCGGTGGCCAGACCGAGTCGGGTGGTGGCACCGGCGACGAACGAGAGCAGTTCGAGCGGGTCGGGAAGAGGGCAGTCGTCCGGCAGGTGGGACTTGCCCGTCGGGGAGTACGGGTAGTCGCTCGCGGTGTTCGCAATCACCACCGCGTGTTCGACCGCGGAGATCTCGTCGAAACCCAACCGTTCTGCCGTGCGGGCGAATTCGAGCACCCGCTCGGGATCGGCTGCCATCCCGAGCTCGACCGGGATCACCACTCCGAGTTTCACCACGCACCGCCTCCATCGGGTTCATTGGCGGCGCACCCGATGTGGCCGCTCACGCCGCGAGCGTACCCACCCGCTTGGGCACCCACACGTCCTTGTGCAGGAACCGATCCGCCTCCGCATCGGTCGCCAACCAGACGGCGGACGCCGCAACCAGTTCCGCGGGCAGGGTGTCGACCCCGTGGCCGGGATCGGCGAGCAGTTCGTCGGGCCCGAGGTTGAACGCGCGCACCCCCCGGCCGCGGTACTGCGCGTTCACCGTGTTCGTCATACGCCGGAACGCGTCCTGCGATGCGGCGTCGTTGGCATCCTGCGCCGCCGGGTCCGGGCTGGACAGCAGGTTGATCACGACCCCGGCAGCGCGGTCGACCATTGTGGGCAGCAGCCGCTGGATCAGCGCCAACTGGTGCCGGTAGTGGCCGGATGCGCGGGTACGGGCGTTGTTGACCAGCACGTCCACCCGGCCCCATGCCTCGAGGATCCGGTCCGCGGCGGCCAGCACGCTGGCGCCGTCGCTCGGGTCCATCGGGACGATCAACGCAGCGACACCGGACGAGCGGACCGCGGCCGCGATCCGCTCCGCCTCCGCCCGGTCCCCTGCCCCGTCACCGATCGCCAGCGCCACGTCGAAGCCGTCGCGGGCAAACGCCAGAGCCACGTCCGCGCCGATGCCGTGCGGGACACCCGCCACCAGGGCGACCCGGCGCCCGCTTGGCCACGCGCGAGGCGCGGCACCGGCGGACGGCCGGGGGTCAGGCTCCGAGGAACCGTTGCCGGCCGGACGCCTCGAATTGCGCTTCCAGATCACGCTTTCCATCCTCAGCCATCGGGACGTACACCGGTTCGCCTCGTCCCTCCCAGCGGTACACCGGTTCGTCGCAGCGCCACAACTGCGCCTGCAGCTCCCGCTTGAGCACCTTGTTCGATCCGGTGACCGGGAGGTTGGTTGACACCCGAACAAACCGGGGGGCGGACTTGGTGCCCAGATCGTCCTGCGCGCCGAGGAACGACGCGAACTCCGTCGGGTCGAAGTCGGACAGGTCCGCCACCTCGATCGCGGCCATCACCTGGTCGCCCGACTGCGGGTCCGGGATCGCGTACACGCCGGTCGCGACGACCTTCGGGTGCCTGCGGATGATCCGCTCGATCATCAGCGCGGACGTGTTCTCGCCGTCGACTCGGATCCAGTCGCCCTTGCGGCCCGCGAAATAGATGAACCCGGCCTCGTCGATGTAGCCGAGGTCGCCGGTCCAGTACCAGCCGTGCTTGATCCGGTCCGCGACGGCCTGCTCGTTCTTGTAGTAACCCTCGAACCGCTTCGCGCCGCCCTTGTCGATCATCTCGCCGATCGCCTCGTCCGGGTTCAGGACCCGGCCGTGCTCGTCGAGTTGCGCGCGGGCGCACTCGACCCGGGTGTCCGGGTTGACGACGGCGATCTCGTCGTGGGCGGGACGGCCCAGCGCGCCCTCGGGCGCCTCCGGGTCGAGGGTGACCGATCCGGCGCCCTCGGAGGAGCCGTAACCCTCCATCAGCCGCGCGCCGAAGCGGCGAACGAACTCCACCTGGTCCTCCGGCGACGCCTCGGTGCCGAACCCGCGGACCAGGGTGTTGTCGATGTCGTCGGACTTTTCCGGCGTCGCCATCAGGTAGGACAGCGCCTTGCCGACGTAGGTGAAGAAGGTCGCGCCGAAGTACTTCACGTCGGGCAGGAACCCGGACGCGGAGAACTTGCGGGCGGCGGGCAGGCACACGGTGGCGCCATTGGCCAGCGCGGGCGCCCACAGCGCCATCAGGGCGTTGCCGTGGAACAGCGGCATGCAGCAGTAGTCGACGTCCTCGCGGACGTGCCCGTACTTGGCACTGTTCGCGTACGCGAGCCGCGCGAGCCTGCCCTGGCTGCAGCGCACCGCCTTCGACATGCCGGTGGTCCCTGAGGTGAACAGCAGCAGCATCAGCGTCGACTCGTCGACCGACGGGTCCGCCACCGGCCGCGCGACGCGGTGCGCGTCGATGGTCGCCGGGTAGGCCGGGTCGTCGACCAGGACGAACCGGTCGTCGGTCAACCCCAGGTCCAGCCCCTTGAGCTTGGCCATGCCGTCGGCGTCGGTGACGATGAGCTGGCAGTCCACGTAGCGGATCTCCGCCTCGAGTTCCGCGCCGCGGCGGGTCGGGTTGATCCCGACGATCGCCGCCCCACTCAGCGCGGCGCCGCCGAGCCAGAACAGGAACTCGGGAACGTTCTCGAGCAGCACCCCGATGTGGAACGGGCCCTCGCGCCGCAGCGACGCGGCAAGGGCGCCGCGGGCGGCGCTCTCGCGGACGGTCTCGTCCCAGGTCCAGTCCCGGTCTCGGGTCCGGGTGCCCAGGTGCTCGTCCCCGAGGCGGTCGAGCAGCATCTCGGCGATCGTCGCGCGTTCCAACTTCACTCCTGTGTTCGAGTCCTGCACCACGGCGGTCATGTCGCGCGCATCGGTGCGAGCGCGAGGGTCCGCGGCCGACGACGGCGGATCCCACCGTAGAGGCCAAGGCGCCCTTGCTGCCGTGGTTGCACGAGGAGGTTCCGTCCCGGATCCGCGCTTGGCTAGGCTTGGATGCTGTTCCTCGTACAACGTTGTCGGAGCGACGCTAACGAGGCCCCGAGTGCCGAACCGAGCCAGTCCCGGTCAGTGGAAATGCCGTCCGCCGAACCCTCCGCCCGTGTGATCCTTCCCTGCAATTCGAGTACAGAGAGGTCCCGATCAGATGACCACATCCACCGATCCCCAGGCGTACCTCGCGGCCGTCGTGTCCCGACTGACGGGACCCGGAGCTCCCTTCGAGCTGGTCGAGGAGGACGTGCGGGGTTCGCGGATGCCGGTGATGCGGGAGCGCAAGCACGCGGTGCACGAGCTGCTGACCGGCTCGCTCGCCTGGGGCGACCGCGACTACCTCGTCACCGCGGATCGCCGCCTGTCGTTCCGTGAGCACGCCGAGCAGGTGGCGGCGTTCGCGACGGTGCTCGCCGACGACTACGGCGTCGGCGTCGGCGACCGGGTCGCGATCCTCGCCGCGAACACGGTGGAGTGGGTGATCGCATTCTGGGCGACGCAGTCGCTCGGCGCGATCACGGTCGGCATGAACGCCTGGTGGGTGCCGCGCGAGATCGAGTACGGCGTCACCCTGACCACGCCGAAGGTGCTCATCGTCGACGCCAAGCGGGCCGCGCTGGTCGCCGAGACCGACATCGACGTTCCGGTGCTGACCATGGAGGAGGACGTCCCGCGGCTGATCGACGCCCATCGGGGGGCGGACCTGCGCACCGCCGACGTCGGCGAGGACGACCCGGCGGTCATCCTGTTCACCAGCGGCACCAGCGGCAAGCCGAAGGGCGCGCTGCACTCCCAGCGGAACCTGATCGCGGTCTCCGACTATCACCGGTTCAGCGACGCCCAGATCGACGCGTTCGCTGGCCGCGAGTACGACCCGAACACGCCGAGCGAGCTGCGGTACCTGCTGACCTCGCCGCTGTTCCACATCGCGAGCCTGCACAACATCATCGTGCCGAAGCTGGTGTCCGGCAGCGCGGTGATCATGTACCAGGGCGCGTTCGACGTGGACCGGGCGCTCGGCCTCGTCGAGCGGGAGAAGGTCACCAACTGGGGGGCGGTCCCCACCATGGCGGCCCGGATGATCGAGCACGGCAACGTCCGCCGCTACGACACCTCCTCGCTGACCGCGTTCTCGCTCGCGTCGGCCCCCTCGTCGATCGCGTTCAAGCAGCGGCTGCGCGAGGAGGTGCCGTTCGCGACGAACTCCCTGGTCGACAGCTACGGAATGACGGAGTGCTCGACCGGCATCGCGGTCGCAACCCCGATCGACGTCCAGCAGTTCCCCGGCACCCTCGGCAAGCCGGTCTTCGGGGTGGCCCTGGAGATCCGTGACCCCCTCGGCGAGGTGCTGCCGGAGGGCGAGGAGGGCGAGGTCTGCGTCCGCAGCCCCTACGTGATGCTCGGCTACTGGGACAACCCGGAGGCCACCGCCGCGTCGATCCGGGCTGGCGGCTGGCTGCACACCGGCGATTTCGGCCGACTGGACGGCGGCCGACTCCGCCTGACCGGCAGGCGCTCCGACCTGATCCTGCGTGGCGGCGAGAACATCTACCCGACCGAGATCGAGCAGGTCCTCGACGAGCATCCCGACGTCGCCGAGTGCGCGGTCGTCGGCGAGGCACACGAGGACCTCGGGCAGGAGGTCGCCGCGATCGTCGTTGTCCGCGCGGGCGCGACCGTGAGCGAGGAGGAGCTGCGCCAGTTCGTCGCCGATCGCCTGTCCTACTTCAAGGTGCCGACGCGGTGGCGGCTCACCACGGAACCGTTGCCGCGCAACGCGACCGGGAAGGTGTCCCGCGCGCAGGTGAAGTTCTAGCGGTGGACCTGCGGCACACGATCGAGCGTCTCGCGGCGACCGAGGCGGTGCGGGACCTGATCTTCGCCTACTCGCATCTGATCGACCGCGGGGAGCTCGAGTCGGTGGCCGCCCTGTTCGCCGACGCGCGCTACGGCCGGTGCGACGGCGACGGCGTCCCGGCCGGTGATCCCATCGAGCGGGACCGGGCCGCAGTGCACCACGCGATCGAGTCGTTCGTCCGGATGCACGGTGCGCCGCCGTCGCCGCGCACCAAACACGTCACCACCAACGTCCGGGTCACCGTGGCGGAGAACAACTCCGAGGCGTCCGCCGTGTCGTATGTGACGGTGCTGCAGGGCACCACGGACCTTCCGCTGCAGCCGATCCTTACCGGACGCTACTTCGATCGGTTCGAGTGCGTGGACGGCGGCTGGCGATTCACCCAGCGGCTGTGCTGCATCGACCACACGGGAAACCTGACCGAGCACGCCCGGCGTACCCTGACCTGATCCGCGGGCCGACCCCTCGACCGCTCGACAAGGACGGACACACGTGGCACCGCTGGAGATCGGCCTCAACCTGCTCGGTGCCGAGGCGTTCTACGACGGTCGGGTCCGACCGGTGGTGGACCTGGCCGCGGATGCGGATCGAGCCGGAATCGATCTGATCTCCACCGGAGACCATCTCGGGTTCAACGGGGCCGCGCACGCCGAGCGGGTCACCGGCCACGGATTCCCGTTCGCCCTCGACCACCCGTGGCCCGAGCCCCTCGCGCTGCTGTCGGCCGTCGCGGCGGTGACCCGGCGGACCCGGCTCGGGGTGTCCGTGCTCGTCGGCACCGTCCGCCCACCTGTGCTGCTGGCCAAGCAGCTCGCCACGCTCGACGGCCTGTCGGAAGGCCGGGTCACGATCGGACTCGGGGTCGGGTGGCAGGAGGCCGAGTACGCCGCTGTCGGTGTGCCGTTCAACGCCCGATTCGGCAGGCTGGAGGAGACTGTCGCCGCGTGCCGGGCACTGTGGGCGCCGCCCGCGACCTTCACCGGGCGCGACTACTCGTTCGAGGATTTCCACGCGTACCCGGTCCCGGTGCAGGCCCGGGTCCCGGTGCTGTTTGGGTTCGGTCCCAGTAGGCGGAACTTCGACCGGATCGCCCGAGTGGCGGACGGCTGGACCGTCAACCCCACCGACATGGAATCGTTCCCCGAATCCGTTGCCCAGCTGCGGGAATGCTTCGCGGACCATGGCCGGGATCCGGGTACGGCACGGGTCCAGGTGTCGGTGGCTCCGGTACGGACCGCGGCCGGGGCCGTCGACCTCGACGCCACGGCTGAACAGGTCCGGGGCTGGCACCGGGCCGGGGCAACGGTCGCCGTGTTCCGGCCGGCGTCGTTCGGCACCGCGACCGACGGCCTCGCGAGCCTGCTCGACTGGATGGTCGGAGTGAAGGAGGGAACCCGGTGACGGACACGGCGCGCGCTCTGCGGGAAATGTGCGACAAGCAAGAGATTCGCGAGGTGGTCCTGCGGTACTGCCGCGGCATCGACCGCCTCGACTTCGACCTGGTCCGCAGTTGCTACCACCCGGACGGCATCGACCACCACACCGGATTCGACGGCACGGTCGACGAGTACATCGCCTGGGTGCAGCCGAAGCTGACGCAGCTCGGCGGCACGATGCACCACGTTGGCAATCACCTGGTGGAACTGTACGGCGACACCGCACTCAGCGAGGCGTACGCGACGAACGTGCACTGGGGGCACGCGACGCGCGGTGACTTCACCAGCGGCGCCCGGTTCGTGGACCTGATGGAGCGGCGCGGCGCCCGCTGGGCCATCGCGGAGCGCTGGGCGGTGCGGGAGTGGACCCGCTCGGATGCGGGCCGGATGATCGCACCGGAGGCGGCCGGCCCGCGCGGGGCCCGCGGGGGCCGCGACCTGCTCGATGCGCTGCGCGCCCGAGTGGAGAGGTCGACGTGACGGTGCTGCCCGTCCCGGACGACGGGCAGCACCGCGGCGTCAGCTGCTGAAGAGTGCCCCCAGGCTGCCGGTGTCGAGAGTGAGGCTGCCGAAGCTGATCCCCAGCGACACGGGTACCCCGCCCTCCGGGGTGAGCGTCGTCGCCCCGTCGGCGTCGAGGCAGGAGGCGTGGACGGTGTAGTCGCCGCTGGACAGCGGCTGCGAGACGTACAGGCCGGTACCCGGATTTCCCACGATCAGGACGGGGTTGACGGTGATCTCGGTGCCGCTCGCGTTGTCCGCCCGCACCACGCACCCGACCAGGCTCGGCGAGGCGATGTCGGTGAACTTGACGGTGATGGTGTTGCCGCCGGTCGTGACGGCCGCGTTCCCGGTGACCGCGGCGGAGCCGACGGCGGGGGTGGCGACCAATGCCGCGGTCGCCATTCCGGCGATCACGGCCACTCGGGCGATGTTCTTGCGTGACGTGTCCACAGCGTGTCCGTTCCTCAAGGGTGTCGGGGCGGCCCGTGCCGATCTCCGCACGAGACCGCAGCCATCATGCACGCCTCGCACGCCCTGAGCAGCGATTCGCGAAATCTGTCGTCGCCGCGGAAACATTGTGTCTAACAGTTGGATTCGATTCGATGGCGAAAGCAACGAGGGATCCGGCGGGAATGCCGCCGCGCGCACAGGTGGCGCAGCCGCCGTCAATCCACGTTGGGCGCCCACTGAACGCCGTTGATGTGGCTGCCGCCGTCGACGAACAGGGTGTTGCCGGTGAGATAGCGGGAGTCGTCGCTCGCCAGGAACGCGGCGACGGTGCCGATGTCGTCGAGTGGATCGCCGATGCGTCCCATCGGGTTGGCTGCTTCCTGCGCGGCGGCCATCTGCGGGTTGGCCTCGGCGACCCTCTTGTAGGCTGCGCTCTGCGCGCCCGGGCAGATGACGTTGCAGCAGATCTGTTTCGGCGCCCACTCGCGTGCGGCGGTGCGGGTCATGCTGCGCAACGCCTCCTTCGCGGCGTTGTAGTACACGGAGTACATGTGGGCGTTGACGCCATTGAGGCTGCACATGTTCACGACGCGTCCGGTGCCGTGCTCGGCCAGCGCCGGGTAGGCGTGCTGCATCGCCCAGAACGCCGACATGACACCCATATCGAACCCGGCGCGCATGTTCTCGTCCGCGGTCTTCTCGAACCGCGCGTAACCGAGTGGGCGCCAGGCATTGTTGACGAGGATGTCGAGCCGGCCAAACTGCTCGGTGGCGACGTCGACCATCGCGTGCACCTGCTCGCGATCGGTGACGTCGGTGCGGACGAAACTCGCCCCGACACCCCACTCCTCGGTCAGCCATCGCGCGGTGTCCGCGCCCGCGGTCTCGTCGATCTCGGCGACGACAATGCTCGCGCCCTCACGCGCGAGTGCGCCCGCGACCCCGCGACCGATACCCATCCCCGCTCCGGTGACGATCGCCACGCGCCCGTCCAGCTTGCCCATTCCTGCTCCCATCTCTCGACCTCCAGATACGGGTGAGGGGAACCTTCAGCCGGTTGGACCGGCCGAAGGTTCCCCTCACCCCGTGAATACGTGAACCCGCTACCGCGGGCGCGGGACGCCCGCGTGGATGAACAGTGCGTCGACGGAGACGCAGACCTCTCCGGCCGCGTTCTTGATGTCACCGATGGTACGAATCTTGCGTCCCTCCATCGAGATCTGCTTGCCGGTGATGGTCAGCGGCTCGAACAGGGGTGTCGGCTTGTGGTACCGCGTGTTCAGCTGCGCGGTCATCCCCGCCGTGCCGCCCCACGCGTTCGCGACGCCGAGGACGTGGTCGAGGAGCATCGCGGAGACGCCGCCGTGCACGCATCCGGGAGGCCCCTGGTAGGGCAGCGTCAGCGTCACGACGCCCTGCACCGACCCGTCCTCGAGTCCCTCGATCACCAGTGGCGGCGCAATTGCGTTCTCCGGACCGGTGATCGGGTCGTGGCGGGTGACGCCCTCACCGCTCCACATGTCGACCATCCGGTCGGCGACCTCGGGGGCGTGCTCCTCGAGATGGTCGGCGATGCTGTTCAGTTCCTCCGCGACCCGGTCCAGGTTCGCGTTGCCGCGGTCCGTGCGGATCATCGCGTCGATGACGCGGCGGGCCGCGGCGGTCGCGCGGTCCACCGGCGCGTCCTGCGGCGCCGACGTCAGCACCGTCCGGTGCGGATGGGTCGCAGCGGTGGGGTGGTCCCCGGATTCCATCACGAGCGAACCTCCATCGTGGCGTGGGTGAGCACCGGCTGCCCGTCCCGTTCGGGGCAGGTGGCCTGCAGGGTGAGTGTGTCACCGTCCCGCCAGACGGCGGTTTCGATGGTCTCCCCCGGGTACAGGGATCCGGCGAACCGCACCGAGAACGACTGCACCCGTGCCGGATCCCCGTCGAGGACACCGTCGACGACGGCCTTGCACACGACACCGTACGACGCGAGGCCGTGCAGAATCGGCTGATCGAATCCGGCCATCTTCGCGAACTCGGGGTCCGCGTGCAGCGGGTTCAGGTCTCCGCTGAGCCGGTACACCAGCGCCTGCGCGGTGCTCGTCGGCGAGACCAGCACCGTGTCCGCAGCCCGCTCCGGCACGCCCGCGGCCAGCTCGGGTCCGGCCTCGCCGCCGAAGCCACCCTCACCACGGGCCCAGATCTGCATCGCGGTGGTCCACAACGGGTTTCCGTCCGAGTCGGCGGCCGCCTGCTCGAGCACGATGACGGCGGCCTTGCCCTTGTCCCAGACGTCGGCAACACGCGACGAGATGGTCGCGGTCCCCGACGTCGGAATCGGGGCGTGCAACGTGAGCGCCTGCCCCGCATGCAGGATTTTGCGCAGGTCGATGTCGATGCCGGGCAGGTTCATCCCGGCCGGCTTCAGGGTGCCCGCCGAGACGCCCTGCCCGGCGACCATCGCGAAGGTCGGCAGCACCTTCAGACCCTTCTCGTACACCCAACCCAGTTCGGCCGGGTCCAGCGAGTTGACGCCCGCCCCGAGACCCAGGTGGTACAGGATCACGTCGCGCTCGGTCCAGCTGGCCTCGCGGACGGTGGGGGCGGCCGCCAGGGCGGCGCTCACGTCGATCGGCATGTGTCTATGACTCCTTGGAAATGGTTCCGGACCGGTAGAGCGTGACGACGCACGCGCCACCGAGACCCAGATTGTGTTGCAGGGCAACGGAAGCACCGTCCACCTGACGTGCATCGGCCTGCCCGCGCAGCTGCCAGTTCAGTTCCGCGCACTGTGCGAGACCGGTGGCGCCGAGCGGGTGACCCTTGGAGATCAGCCCACCGGACGGGTTGACGACCCAGCGGCCGCCGTAGGTGGTGGCGCCGGACTCGACGAGCTTGCCGCCCTCACCGGGTGCGCACAGGCCGAGGCCCTCGTAGGTGATGATCTCGTTGATCGCGAAGCAGTCGTGCAGTTCGATGACGTCGACGTCGTCGATGCTCAGCCCGGACTCGGCGAACACCTGCTCGGCCGCGGCCCGGGTCATCGGCGCGCCGACGACGTCGATCATCGACTGGTCCGCGAACGCCTCGGCGGTATCCGTGGTGAGCGCCTGCGCGACGATCTCCACTGCCTGGCCCTCGAGGCCGTGTTCGCGGACGAACTTCTCGCTGACGACGATCGCGGCACCGGCCCCGTCGGAGGTGGGCGAGCACTGCGACCGGGTCAGCGGGGCGTGAATCATCTTGTCGCCCAGCACCTGCTCAAGGGTGTACTCGTCCTGGAACTGCGCGTACGGGTTGTTCACCGAGTGCTTGTGGTTCTTGACCGCGACGGCCGCGATCTGCTCGGCGGTGGTGCCGTAGCGCTCCATATGCTCGAGTGCGGCGTTGCCGAACAGCTGCGCGGTCATCGGGCCCTTGCCCCAGCCGTGCTTAGTGGTCATCACCCTCAGATGGTCATCGAGGGTGGTGACCTTCGGCAGCTCGCCGGTGCCCGCCATCGACGACTTCGTCATCTTCTCGAAGCCGACGGCCAGCGCGCAGTCGACGAACCCCGCCTGGACCCACTCGCGGGCCATCAGCAGGGCCGTCGACCCCGTCGCGCAGTTGTTGTTGACGTTGACGACCGGGATACCGGTCAGCCCCGTCTCGTACAGCGCCCGCTGCCCCGCCGCCGACGGGCCGAACACGTACCCCGCCGCGGCGCGCTGGACCTGCGAGTAGTCGATGCCCGCGTCCGTGAGCGCCTTGCTCACGGCCTCGGTGACCATGTCCGGGTACTCCCAGTCACGGGACTCGATCTTCTCGAACTTGGTCATGCCGACGCCGACGACGAAGGTGCGGTTCATGGGGCTGCAGTGCCTACTTTCCTGGTTCGGGATCGCGAGGCAGTCCGAGGATCCGCTCGCCGATGATGTTCAACTGAACATTCGTCGTACCACCGGCGATGGACATGCACTGGGAATTGAGGAACATCTGCGTGGCCGAGGTGCGTTCCTGATCACCGAGCAGGGACGACGGCCCCGCCCACTCCATCGCGACCTCCCACGTCTGCTGGATGTGCTCGACGCCGAGGAGCTTCGCGACGGACGACTCGGCGCCGGGCTGCGATCCCGCCAGCGACCGGAGCGTCGTCCGCAGACCCATGATCCCACCGGACTGCGCGTCGCAGAGGATCTGACCGAGCACGGTGAGCTGATGGGCGTCGATGCCTCCGGGCAGGGTGTCGGCCAGCGCGACGAGCGCCTCGCCGCCGTCGCCGAGCGAGGACCCACCGGTCATCGACACCCGCTCGTTGGCGAGGGTGGTACGAGCCAGCTTCCAGCCGTCACCGGGCTCACCGACCAGGCAGTCGTCGGGGACGAACAGGTCGTCGATGAACACCTCGTTGAACAGCGCCTCGCCGGTGATCTCCCGCAGCGGGCGGATGTCGAGGCCTTCCGAGTTCCGGATGTCGACCAGGAAGTACGACAGGCCCTTGTGCTTGGGGACGTCGGCGTCGGTGCGGGCCAGGCAGATGCCCCAGTGCGCGTCGCGTGCCATCGACGTCCACACCTTCTGGCCGTTGAGCTTCCAGCCGCCCTCGACCTTGGTGGCCTTGGTGGACAGGCTGGCCAGGTCGGAGCCTGCGCCGGGCTCGGAGAACAGCTGGCACCAGACGATGTCGCCGCGCAGCGATCCCGGCACAAACCGGTCGAGCTGCTCGGCGTTGCCGTGCGCGATCAGCGTCGGGATCACCCAGTTGCCGATGATCATGTCGTGCGGCTTCACGTCGGCCGCCGCCAGCTCCTCGGCGATCACGAGTTGGGTGACGGCATCCGCGCTCTTGCCCCACGGTGCGGGCAGGTGCGGGGACGTGTAGCCCTTCTCGGCCAGGTAGGTGGTGCGGTCGGCGCCGGTCTTGGCCTTCGCGGGCTCGAGCTCGGCCCGGACGTCGGCGCGGATCCGCTCGGCCTCGGCGGGCAGCTCGACGGTGAGCACCCGGCGCGCCCCGGCAAGGGTCAGCTCCGCGACCCGCTGCTGCCAGGATCCGGTGGAGCCGAGCAGGATTCGCAGGGACTGGGCGCGGCGCAGGTACAGGTGCGCGTCGTGCTCCCAGGTGTAGCCGATGCCGCCGAGTACCTGGATGCAGTCCTTCGACACCTGGAAGGCGGCGTCGAGGGCGACCGATGCGGTGACCGCCGCCGCGAGCGACGCCTCCTCGGCGGGAACCTCCTCGCCGAGCGCTCGGGCGGCGTCCCACGCGGTGACACGGGCCTGCTCGGTTCGACCGAACATCCGCGCGACCTTGTGCTTGACGCCCTGGAACTGGCCGATGACCCGACCGAACTGCTTACGCACGCGGGCGTAGTCGGCCGCGGTGGTGGTGGCCCAGTCGGCAAGCCCGGATGCCTCGGCCGCGAACAGGGTCGCCGCGATGTCCAGGACGCGCTGCGCATCGAGCGCCAGCACCTCGCCGTCGGCCAGCGCAAGGCCGTCGACCGTGACCTCGGCGTTGCGGCGGATCACGTCGTGGCTGGGCAGGTCGGTGACGGTGAGCCGGTCTCGCGGGACGACGACGAACACGCGGTCACCGGCGGCGTCGGTCGCGGCGAGCAGGAACAGGTCGCCAACCTGACCGCCGAGAACCAGGCTCGACGTGCCCGACAGGGTGGTCGCGCCCTCCGCCTGGGCCAGCGCGAGGGTTCCGGGCTGGAGCGCGACGGCACCGAACGTGGAGCCGTCGACCAGACCCTCGAGTTCGGCGGTGTGACCTGCCGCGTTCAGGACCGCGGAGACGACGACGGTCGGCAGGAACGGGCCGGGCACCATCGCGCGGCCGAGTTCCTCAGCGACGATTGCGGTTTCGAGCAGGGTGAACCCGGCGCCGCCAACCTCCTCCGGCAGGTGCAGGCCCAGCATGCCGAGCTCGGCGAGCGAGGCCCAGTACTCCGGACGGGCCTCCGCCTTCGCCTCATCGGCCTCGCGGATCACGGCCGGGGTGGCGTATCGGGCGGCCCAGCCGCGCACGGAGTCGCGGAGCTCGCGGTCCTCGTCACTCAGTCCAATGGTCATGAAAGTCGTCCTCGGGTTTCAGAAGTTAGGAGTGGCGCTTCGCGCCCGTGAGTCCTTTTGGCCCGGATGAGGGCCAAAAGGACTCACGGGCGCCGGAGGCGCCTAGATGCGCTCGATGATGGTGGCGGTGGAGAGCGCGCCGCCGGCGCACATGGTGATCAGCGCGGTGGACTTGTCGGACCGCTCCAGCTCGTGCAGCGCGGTGGTGATCAGCCGGGCGCCGGTGGAGCCGACCGGGTGTCCGAGGGCGATGGCGCCGCCGTTGACGTTGACCTTGTCCATGTCGGCGTCGAGGGTCTGCGCCCAGGACAGCACGACCGACGCGAACGCCTCGTTGATCTCGACCAGGTCGATGTCGGCGAGCGACATCCCGGACTTGGCGAGCACGTGGCGGGTGGAGTCGATGGGGCCGTCGAGGTGGTAGTACGGATCGGAGCCGACCATGCCCGAGGACACGATGCGGGCGCGCGGACGCAGGCCGAGCGCGGACGCCTTCTCCTCGCTCATCAGCAGCACCGCCGCGGCACCGTCGCTGATCTGCGACGAGTTGCCCGCGGTGTGGATGCCACCCTCGGCGACGGGCTTGAGGCCAGCGAGGGCCTCGGCGGTGGTCTCCCGCAGGCCGCCGTCGCGGGTGACGGTGAGGGTCTCACCGGTCGGCTCGCCCTCCTTGGTCACCTGCGGCGCCTCGACGGGCACGATCTCGCGGTCGAAGCGGCCCTCCGCCCACGCCTGCGCGGCGCGCTGCTGCGAACGCAGACCGAGCGCGTCGACGTCGCCGCGCGTGATGCCCCGCTTGTCGGCGATCCGTTCGGCCGCGACGAACTGGTCGGGCAGGTCGAGGGACCAGTCGTCCGGGTAAGGCATCCCGGTGCCGGGGGCGAGCGCCTGCCCAAGGAACACCCGGCTCATCACCTCGACGCCGCACCCGATGCCGGCATCGATCTGACCGGACGCGATCAGGCCGGCGATGATGTGCACGGCCTGCTGGGAGGACCCGCAGGCGCAGTCGATGGTGGTCGCAGCCGTGGCATAGGGCAGTCCCGCGTGCAGCCAGGCGTTGCGAGTGACGTTGTTGGACTGCTCACCGACCTGCGTGACGAGGCCACCGACGACCTGGCCGACCTGCTCGGCGGGCAGTCCGGCGCGGTCGAGGACCGCCTTCTGTGCTGCCCCGAGCAGAACCGTGGGGTGCACCCCGGCCAGCTGCCCGCGACGCCGGCCGATCGGCGTCCGCGCGGCCTCGACGATGACGACGTTGCTCATGTGTGCTCCCTGACGAATACGATTTCTGAAACGTATTCTATTTCTCGTCGGGGGGCGGGGCGGTGAGAGTCCCACCGAACGGGATCGGGCTCAGACCATCCGACCGGACAGGTCCGCGAGCAGCAGGTCACACGCGGTCCGCAGGTCCGATTCGATCTCGGGGATCGAGGTGCGGCTGTTGAGCGCGGCCTGGATCAGCCCGAACCACAGCGCGACCACCAGCCGCAGCACGGTCGCGTCCCGGATGGTCTGTTCCTCGATCCCGGCGGCGTCGAGCAGCAGCCGGTCGAAGTGCTGGTCGATCTTCGCGACGTCGGGAATGGTCGCGGCGTTCGAGGTCGCGGCGGACTGGATCATCGCGGTCGCGAGGAGCGGGGTGCGCAGCAGCGCCCGCGTCGCGTGCAGCAGCGCGTCGTAGACGGCGTCGGGCGCCGCCAGGTGGGCGCGCGACCGCCGGGACAGCTGATCACCCATCCGCTGGATCTGGTCGACCATGACGGCGACGAACAGGTGCGTCTTCGAGGGGAAGTAGCGGTACAGGGTGCCGATCGCGACGCCTGCGAGCTTCGCGACCTCCTGCATCTGCACCCGCTCGAGGTCCTTCTCGGCACCCAACTGGGCGGCGACCTTCAGGATCCGGCCGTGTCGCGCCCGCTGTTCCACCGAGCTCGGCTCAGCCGCGTCGCGTGCCTCCGCAAGCCTCGGCATCCTCGTCCCCCACTTCTTCCACTTCCGACGATCTGAGGGTAGATCCTGGCAGCTGTCGCGGGTTGCCGGACTCCCGTTCCGCTCAGTGGGAGCCGCCGCACCCCCGCTCGGCCCGCTGCGATTGCCTGTGACCACACCCGATGCGATGGAGGAAGCAGGAGACATGCAGGACTGGACGGACGAATACGACGTGGTGGTGGTCGGGTCCGGTGGCGGCGCCCTGACCGGGGCATACACCGCGGCCGCGCGTGGCCTGCGCACCGTGGTGCTGGAGAAGACCGACCTGTTCGGCGGCACCTCCTCCTACTCCGGCGCGGCCATCTGGCTGCCCGGCACCCAGGTTCAGGAGCGCGCGGGGCTCGAGGACTCCACCGAGAACGCCCGGACCTTCCTGCGCACCCTGCTCGGCGTCGCCGAGGCCGAGCGACAGGACGCGTACGTCGACACCGCGCCCGCCGTCGTCGAGCTGCTCGAACGCGACCCCAACATCGAGTTCGAGTTCCGCGCGTTCCCGGACTACTACCGGGCCGAGGGCCGCCTCGACACCGGCCGCTCGATCAACCCGCTCGACCTCGACCCGGCGGACATCGGCGAACTGGCCGCCAAGGTGCGCCCCGAGCTGAACCCGGACCGGGCTGGCAAGGGCCACGCCCCCGGCAAGATGATCGGTGGCCGCGCCCTGATCGGGCGCCTGCTCGCCGCGATCGACGGCACCGGCAACGCGGACCTGCGCACCGGCACCGCGCTGACCGAGCTGGTCGTCGAGGACGGCCGCGTCGTCGGCGTCGTCGCCCGGTCCGGCGACGCGGAGGTCCGCATCAAGGCCACCCGCGGTGTGCTGATGGCCGCCGGCGGCATCGAGGGCAACGCGCAGGCCCGCGCCGAACACGGCACCCCCGGCAAGGCGGAATGGTCGATGGGCCCGATCGGGGCGAACACCGGTGACGCGATCGCCGCCGGGGCTGCCGCGGGCGGCGCGACCTCGCTGATGGATCAGGCCTGGTTCTGCCCGGGTGTCGAACAGCCGGACGGCACCGCAGCCTTCCTGGTCGGCATCCGCGGCGGCATCGTCGTCGACGCGAACGGCAACCGGTACCTGAACGAGTCGCTGCCCTACGACCGCTTCGGTCGGGCCATGCTCGCCCACAACGACGCCGGTCACGCCATCCCGTCGTGGATGATCTTCGACTCGAGGGAGGGCGGCGGACTGCCCGGCATCTCCATCCCGAACACCCCGCCGGCACAGCACCTCGAGGCGGGCACCTGGGTGCAGGCGGACACCCTGGAGGAGCTCGCCGCCAAGGCCGGGCTGCCCGCGGACGCCGTGCGCGCGAGCGTCGAGGAGTTCAACGATTACGCCAAGCGCGGCGTCGACGAGTCGTTCCACCGCGGCGAGGACCCCTACGACCTGTTCTTCTGCGGCCCGAACGGCAACCCGAACCGGGCACTGACCGCGGTCGAGACCGGCCCGTTCTATGCGGCCCGGATCGTGTTGTCCGACCTCGGCTGCAAGGGCGGCCTGGTCACCGACATCGACGGTCGCGTGCTGCGCGCCGACGGCACCGCCGTCGCCGGCCTGTACGCGGCGGGCAACACCGCCGCCTCGGTCGCGGGCAAGGTGTACCCGGGCCCGGGTGTTCCGCTCGGCACCGCAATGGTGTTCGGCTACCGCGCCGCCAATCACATGGCGTAGGACGCCGCGCTCGTCGAGCCCCTCCCCGCCGCCCGGCCCGAGCGAACGGATCATTCGGTCGAATCAGATCGGATCGACCGAATGCGTCCGTTTACTCGGGGTGGCGGGGGTGGGGTTGATCAGCGTGCGGGCAGGATCCGGCCGCGCACCTCACCGAAGCCGATGCGTCCGCCGCTCGCGCCCGGCGCGGTCGCGGTGATCGTCACCTCGTCGCCGTCCAGCAGATAGGTGCGCTTCTCGCCGGACACCGTCACGGGTTCTGTTCCGCCCCAGGTCAATTCGATGAAGGAACCGCACTGGTTCCGCTCCGCGCCGGAGACGGTGCCGGAGCCGACCAGGTCGCCGGTGCTGGCGGCGGCACCGTTCGCCGTGAGGTGCGCCAGCATCTGCGCGGGCGACCAGTACATCTGCGCGTACGGCGGGCGGCTGACCACGTCACCGTTCCACTCGACCACCAGATCGATGCCCAGTCCCCACTTCTCACCGCCCCGCAGGTACGGGAGCGGCACCGGATCCTGCACCGGGGTGGCGACCCTGGCGGCCTCGAGAGCCGCCAGCGGAACCACCCATGCGGAGATCGAGGTGGCGAAGCTCTTGCCCAGATTCGGGCCGAGCGGCACGTACTCCCACGCCTGGATGTCGCGGGCCGACCAGTCGTCGAGGATCACCGCGCCGAAGCAGTGTTCGGCGAACCGATCCGGCGTGATCGAGGCCCCCATCGGGGAGCCGACCCCCACCAGGAACCCCACCTCGGCCTCGATGTCGAGGCTCAGCGAGGGGCCGAACGTCGGCGCGTTGTCGGCTGGCGCCTTGCGCTGGCCGCGTGGCCGGACGATGTCGGTACCCGACACGACGACGGTGGACGCCCGGCCGTGGTAGCCGACCGGGAGGTGCTTCCAGTTCGGCATCAGCGGGTCGGGGCTGTCCGGGCGGAACAGTCGCCCGAGGTTGGTCGCGTGCTGTTCGGATGCGTAGAAGTCGACGTAGTCGGCGACCGCGATCGGCAGGTGCATCGTCACGTCGCCGACGGGCAGCACCGCATCGTCCGCGACCTCACCGCAGACCAGGACGGCAATCGTGTCCCGGACCTCGGCCCACCGGGCACTCCCCTGGGCCATGAACGGGTTGAGCGTCGGGTTGGCGAACACCGCGTCGCCGAGCACCGCCGCCAGGTCGACAACGTGGTCACCCACCCGCACGCCGACCCGCGGCTCCGTCCCCGCGGTCGAGAAGACTCCGTAGGGCAGGTTGTCGACGCCGAACGGGGAGCCGTCGGGGATCGGGATGACGGTCATGCCGGGGCTCGTTCGTCGGCGGCCGGGAGGCCGAGGGGATGCACCAGGCCGAGCGCGGTGAGGTCGGCGAGCGGAGCCGCGATGCTGCAGGTGCCGAACGAGACGAATCGGCGGCGCACCGCGGCGGACTCCGCCTCCGTCAACCCGGCGAGGGTGTCCGCCATGCCGGGTCCGTCGCGGTCCGCGAGCGCCGCGGCGACGGTGTCCGGGTCCGCACCGTCCGCGGCGAGGCGGGTGGCGAGCATCAGGTTCAGGAACCCGTGCTGCTCGAATCCGGTGTCGGCGTCGGTGTTCCGGACCGCGCGATGCAGACCCGCGGTCGCCTTGAACGGCACCCCGAGGGACCCGGCGGCCGCGATCACCGCCGCGAGCTCGGCCTCGTCCGGATACGCGTCGGCCACGACACCTCCGGTGCGGACCTTCGCGCGGGCCCCGAGGTCGGCGAGACCGGTGAGCACCTCGTCGCGGCGCCGGTCCCGGGGCACCTCAACATGGACCGCCACTCCCGGTGCGGCACCGCAGATTTTGCTCACCGCACGGAGAAGTGCGGGGACGAGCTGCCCGTCCGGCACGGCGATCTCGAGGCCAACCAGGTGCACGGCGTCGATCGCGCGCAGCCGACCCAGTGCCGCCGCGGCGGCGTCGGTGCCACCGGGGACGGTCAGGCTCACCGGCAGGACCCGGCCGCCGAGCACGGCGGCCAGTTCGGCGAGCCTGGTCGCCGGAAGGACAAACGGCCCCACCAGATCCGCGTACGCGCTGTCGGTGTGGGCGAAGTGGGCGGGCACCGCAACGGCGAGGGGCACGGCGCCGGGCGGAAACAGCGCGGCGTCGTCGCACAGCCCGGCCAGCAGCGGCGGGATCATCCTCATCGCGCCTGCCCCCTGCCCGACGACGGCGGCGACGCCGGACCCCGTCCGGCCCAGGACCAGGCGTACCCCGGGTCCTCGCAGGCCAGCGCCCCCGCACCGAGTTCGAGTGGCCGGAAGGTGTCGACCATGACGGCGAGCTCGTCGAAGAAGTCGACGCCGATGCTGCGTTCGTACGCGCCCGGCTGGGGTCCGTGGGTGTGCCCGCCGGGGTGCACGGAGACCGAGCCCGGCCCGATGCCGGAGCCCTTCCTCGCCTCGTAGTCGCCACCGCAGTAGAACAGGACCTCGTCGGAGTCCACGTTCGAGTGGTAGTACGGCACCGGGATCGACAGCGGGTGGTAGTCGACCTTGCGGGGAACAAAGTTGCAGATCACGAAGCCGGCACCCTCGAACGCCTGATGCGCGGGCGGCGGCTGGTGCACGCGACCGGTGACGGGTTCGTGGTCGGCGATGTTGAAGGTGTACGGGTAGAGGCAGCCGTCCCAGCCGACGACATCGAACGGGTGCGTCGCGTGCACCATCCGGGTGCCGACAATGCCGCGGGAGGTCCGGTGCTTGACGAGGACCTCGACGTCGGTGCCCTCGACGAGCAGCGGCGCGCTGGGACCGTGCAGGTCGCGTTCGCAGTAGGGGGCGGTCTCCAGGAACTGCCCGAATCGCGACAGGTACCGCTTCGGCGGCGCAATGTGGCCGTTGGCCTCGATCGCATACACCCGCAACGGTTCCGCCCCCACCGGCCGCCAGCGGTGGGTGGTCGACATCGGCAGCAGCACGTAGTCGCCCTGGCGTGCGGGCAGCGCACCGAAGGCGGTCTCGACGAGCGCCTCCCCCGCCTCGACGTACACCAACTCGTCGCCGATCGTGTTGCGGTACAGCGGCGATTCGGCCGCCGCGACGGCGTACGAGAGCCGGACATCGGCGTTGCCGAGGATCAGCCTCCGACCGGTGACGGTATCGGTCTCGGCCCACCCCCGCTCGGGGAACAGCTCGTGCAGCCTGAGATGGCGCGGCCTGAGCGGATGATTCGGCGTCGTTGCCTGGTCGGGCAGCCCCCACACGGTCGCATCCACGATCGCCGACGGGACCGCGCGGTGATACAGCAGCGCCGAGTCGGAGGCGAAGCCCTCCTCGCCCATCAGTTCCTCGAAGCGCAGACTGCCGTCCTCGCCGCGGTGCTGGGTGTGCCGCTTCGGGGGAATGCTGCCGAGCCGTCGATAGAACGCCATGACCGGCCTCCTCGGTGTAGCGCGCTCCCGGTCTCCACTGTGACCGCTCCCGACCCGCTTGTCGACACGCGCGGCGGCGCCGGGCCCACCGGCCCGATCGTCGAGCCCGTCCGCCCCCGCCGGATCCCCTACTGTTGGTGACACCGGAGGTTCCGACCCGAGAGGATCGATCGATGCCGACGATGAGCAGTGCCGAGCGCGAGGCGTTCCTCGCGGACATTCATGTCGGGGTGGTCGCGGTCGAGCGGCCGGACCGGGCACCGTTGGCCGTGCCGGTCTGGTACGGGTACGAGCCGGGCGGGGAGGTCCTGATTTGGACCGAGACCGACACGATCAAGGAGCCGCTGTTTCGGGCGGCCGGGCGGTTCACCCTCACCGCGCAGCTCGAGCAGGTGCCGTACAAGTACGTCAGCGCCGAGGGCCCGATCACCTCGATTGCGCCGATCACCGCGGATCAGGCCACCGCGATCGCGGTGCGGTATCTCGGCGAGGAGGAGGGCACCGCGTACGCCGCACAGAACCTCACCCCGCGGTCGATCCTGGTCCGCATGCGTCCGCAGCGGTGGTTGAGCACGGACTACTCGAAGCTGTAGCCCCCGGCGCGGCCGACCGGACACCCCCGCGTCGTTCCGGCATGGGTTCCGAAAACCCGGATCGAGGCGGATACTCGCCAGTAGGTTGCCGATCGCTCTCGTCGAGGAGGCGGATCATGGTGTCACCGACCCAGGTCAGCGAGGAACAGGCACGCGCGGTCGCCGAGGAGGCCCGCGAAAGCGGCTGGGAGAAGCCCTCGTTCGCGAAGGAACTGTTCCTCGGCCGGTTCCGGCTCGACCTGGTGCACCCGTTTCCCCGCCCCACACCCGAGGACGCGGCGCGGACCGAGCGGTTTCTCGGGACACTGCGCGACTACTGCGCCGGGCTGGACGGCAGCGTGATCGAACGCGACGCGGCGATCCCCGACGAGTACGTGCGCGGGCTCGCCGACCTCGGCTGCTTCGGGCTGAAGATCCCGGAGGAGTACGGCGGACTAGGCCTGTCGCAGGTCGCCTATAACCGGGTGCTGATGCTCGTCGGGTCGGTGCATCCCAGCCTCGGCGCGCTGCTGTCCGCGCACCAGTCGATCGGCGTCCCCGAGCCACTCAAGCTGGCAGGCACCGACGAGCAGAAGCGAAAGTTCCTGCCGCGCTGCGCGAAAGGCGCGGTCTCCGCGTTCCTGCTCACCGAACCGGATGTCGGGTCGGACCCGGCGCGGATGGCGTCGACGGCCACCCCCACCGAGGACGGCACCGCCTACCTCCTCGACGGCGTGAAGCTGTGGACCACGAACGGTGTGGTCGCCGAACTGCTGGTGGTGATGGCGCGGGTACCGCGAACCGAGGGGCGGCACCCCGGCGGCATCAGCGCGTTCGTCGTCGAGGCCGACGCCCCCGGCATCACCGTCGAACGCCGCAACGCGTTCATGGGGCTGCGCGGCATCGAGAACGGGGTCACCCGGATGCACCGGGTGCGGGTACCAGCCGAGAACCTGATCGGCCGCGAGGGTGACGGCCTGAAGATTGCCCTGACCACACTGAACGCCGGGCGCCTCGCGCTGCCCGCGATGTGCACGGCGGCCGGGAAGTGGTCGCTCAAGATCGCACGGGAGTGGTCCGCGGAGCGGGTGCAGTGGGGCAGACCGGTCGGTGAGCACGGCGCGGTCGCCGGCAAGATCTCGTTCATCGCGGCCACCACGTATGCGTTGGAGGCGACGCTGGAACTGTCGGGTCAGATGGCCGACGAGGGCCGCAACGACATTCGGATCGAGGCGGCGCTGGCGAAGCTGTGGGCCAGCGAGATGGCGTGCCGGATCGCCGACGAACTGATCCAGATCCGGGGCGGCCGCGGCTACGAGACCGCGGAGTCCCTCGCCGCCCGCGGTGAACGGGCGGTCCCGGCCGAGCAGTTGCTGCGGGACCTGCGGATCAACCGGATCTTCGAGGGGTCGAGCGAGATCATGCGGCTGCTGATCGCGCGGGAGGCCGTCGACGCGCACCTGACCGCGGCGGGTGACCTCGCCGATCCGGGGGCCGACCTGCAGCACAAGGCCAAGGCTGCCCTCGGGGCGAGCGGCTTCTACGCCAAGTGGTTGCCGCACCTGGTGTCCGGCAAGGGGCAGCTCCCCGCGTCGTACGGCGACTTCGATTCCCTGGCGACGCACCTGCGGTTCGTCGAACGCAACGCACGCAAGCTGGCCAGGTCAACGTTCTATGGGATGGCCCGCTGGCAGGCGGGCATGGAGAAGCATCAGGTGTTCCTCGGCCGGATCGTCGACATCGGCGCCGAGCTGTTCGCGATGGCCGCGGCGTGCGTGCGCGCGGACTCCGAGCGGGCGCGGGACCCGGGCACCGGCGCCGCCGACCTGGCCGACGTGTTCTGCCAGCAGGCGAGGCTGCGCATCGACCGCCTGTTCGCCGGACTGTGGGAGAACACCGACGACCTCGACCACCGGATCGCGTCGAATGTTCTCGGCGGCGAGTACGCCTGGCTCGAATCGGGTGTCCTCGACCAGAGTGAGGGCACCGGGCCGTGGATCGCCTCCTGGTCGCCGGGGCCGTCCACCGAGCCGAACCTGGCCCGGCGGTTCCGCACCGACCCCGACGGCGCGGGACCGGGGTGACGCCGGGCGTCAGACCATGTTGTCCTCGACCGGCAGCCCGAACGCGCCGCGCCCGTAGAGGGCGAGGGCGCGTTCGGTGTCGTTCGCGACATGCACCCCGCCCGCGTGCGCGTCCCGCCAGCCCCGTTCGAGCGGGTTGCCGGTGTCGAGCGAGTTGCCGCCGGACATCTTGAACAGCTTGTCGATGGCGGCGAGCGCCCGCTCGGTGCCGCGCACCTGGTCGCGCCGGGCCCGCAGCCGCAGTTGCATCTGGATCTGGTCGCCCGCGGCAGCCACCTCCATCAGGGCCCGCACGTTGCGGTCCATCTGCAGGATCGACGCGTCGATGTCCGACGACGCCCGCCCGACGGTCACCTGCGCGAACACGTCCTCCGCGAACCGGCCGCCGCCGAGACTGAGCCGCACCCGGTCCCGCATCCGGGCCAGGAACTCCTCGTAGCAGCCCGCGACGACGCCGAGGACGGGGGCCGCGATCGCCGACGAGAACACCGTCGCGAACGGGATTCGATACAGCGGCCCGGTGTTCACCTTCTGGCCCGGACCGCGCAGCTGGGAGAACTCGTAGTTGCGCATCACCCGGTGATCGGGAACGAACGCCCGCTCGACGAAGATCTCGTTGCTTCCGGTGCCGCGCAACCCGACGGACTCCCAGACGTCCCGGATCTGATAGTCCGATCGCGGAACCAGCATCGTGGTGTTGTCGATCGGGTCGCCGCGGTCGTCGACGAGCATCCCGCCGAGCAGCGCCCACCCGCAGTGATCGACGCCGGACGAGAACCGCCAGCACCCCATGATCTCGTAGCCGCCGTCGACCCGGACCATCGTGCCGACCGGGGCGTACGACGACGCGATGAGGACGTCGGGGTCGGCGCCCCACACGTCGGACTGCGCGGCATCGTCGAACAGCGCGAGGTGCCACGGGTGCACCCCGAGGACGCCGGTGACCCACCCGGTGGATCCGCACGCCCCCGCGATCGCCCGCACGGCCTCGTAGAAGTGCACCGGATCGGACTCGAGTCCCCCGTATCGGGTCGGCTGAAGCATCCGGAACACCCCGGCGTCGACCAGCGCCCGGATCGTCTCGTCGGGTACCCGACGAGACTCCTCCGTTCCGCGTGCCCGTTCCGCGATGGCGGGGAGCAACTCCCGCACCCGACCGAGTACCTCGTTGTCCATTCGTTCGATGTTATCGGCTCGCCGTTCGCGCGCCGATGGTCGCGCACTGCGGGAGGTCCCGGCCAGTGAGATACTCGGCGAACCCGGTGACCCGCGTCGTTAGCGTCCGAGGTCATGAATCGTGCCGCCACGTGCGGTACCTCGACCGGAAGGATGAACCGTGACCAGCACGCAGTCTGCCGACGAAGTTCGCGTGATCGAAGCGGGCGCCGCACCTACGAGGTTCGCGCGGGGCTGGCACTGCCTCGGACTCGCCGAGGACTTCCGTGACGGCAAGCCGCACAGCGTCCATGCGTTCGGCACCAAGCTCGTCGTCTTCGCCGACAGCGAGGGCAAGCTCAGCATCCTCGACGCATACTGCAGGCACATGGGCGGCGACCTGAGCCAGGGCACCATCAAGGGCGACTCGGTGGCCTGCCCGTTCCACGACTGGCGCTGGGGCGGCAAGGGCAAGTGCACCTCGATCCCCTACGCCCGCCGCGTTCCCCCGCTGGCCCGCACCCGGTCGTGGCACACCCTCGACCAGGACGGGATGCTCTTCGTCTGGCACGACCCGGAGGGCAAGGCCCCGACCGACGAGGACATGTACATCCCGCGCATCGAGGGCGCGCTGTCCGACGAGTGGTCGGACTGGGTCTGGTTCACCACCGAGGTCGACATCAACTGCCGCGAGATCGTCGACAACATCGTCGACATGGCGCACTTCTTCTACGTGCACTACTCGTTCCCGACGTTCTTCAAGAACGTCTTCGAGGGCCAGGTCGCGAGCCAGTTCATGCGCGGCACCGCGCGTGAGGACGAGCGCCCGCACGCCGCAGGCACCCCGCGGATGAAGGGCAGCAACTCGGCGGCGTCGTACTTCGGCCCGTCGTTCATGATCGATGACCTGGTCTACGAGTACGAGGACCACAACGTCGAGTCGGTCCTGCTGAACTGCCACTACCCGGTCACCCCGGACAAGTTCGTGCTGATGTACGGCATCATCGTCAAGAAGTCCGACAAGTTCCAGGGCACCGCCGCCACCGACATGGCGAAGAACTTCGGCACGTTCATCGCGAAGGGCTTCGAGCAGGACATCGCGATCTGGAAGAACAAGACCCGGATCGAGAACCCGCTGCTGTGCGAGGAGGACGGCCCCGTCTACCAGCTGCGCCGCTGGTACGAGCAGTTCTACGTGGACCGCGCCGACGTGCAGCCGGAGATGGTCGAGCGGTTCGAGCACGAGATGGACACCACGAAGGCGGTCGCCGCGTGGCGCAAGGAGGTCGACGCGAACCTCGAGAAGAAGGCGCTGGAGAATGCAGCCGCTGGCGTGTGAGGCGTGCGGGGCCCGCGTGCGGGTCCTCAAGCACAGCTGGGAGCACACTGCCATTCAGTGGGACGAGGCCGCGCAGGACGCCTGCCGGGAGATCCACGAGTGGACCGGGCGTGAGGGCCGCCCCGGGGCTCCCGTGATGCGCTGCGAGGCGCTGACCGCGACGATCGACAAGGCCGCGAACGACGGCCGGCTGCCCATCACCAACGAGGACCCGGTCCCCGCGCCGCAGGTCGTGGACTGACCGTCCGGCACACCGACAACCGCGGGCGCATCGTCGGCGCCCGTCCGAGAGGATCTTCCATGGTCGACATCAACCAGTACGGCCCGTGGGCCGTCATCGCAGGCGGCTCCGAGGGCGTCGGCGCGGCGTTCGCGGACCAGCTGGCCGCCGACGGCTTCAATCTCGTGCTGATCGCCCGCAAGCCGGGCCCGCTCGAGGAGACCGCGGAGAAGGTCCGCTCCCACGGCGTCGAGGTCCGGACCCTGTCGCTGGACCTGCTGGCGGGCGACGCGCTCGCGCAGATCCGCGCCGTCACCGACGACGTCGAGGTCGGGCTGCTGATCTTCAACGCGGGCGCGAACTCCTACGGCCACGAGTTCGTCACCGGCGAGCTGGACGGCTTCCGCGGCGTGATCGAGCTGAACATTCTCAAGCAGCTCGAACTCTCGCACCACTTCGGTGGCCTGATGCGCGAGCGCGGTCGCGGCGGCATCATGCTGCTCGGCTCGCTGGCCGGCTACATGGGCTCCGAGCACCAGAGCATCTACGCGGCGTCGAAGGCCTTCAGCCGGGTGTTCGCCGAGTCGCTGTGGCTCGAGCTTGAGCCGCACGGCGTGCACGTCGTCGAGTTCATCCTCGGCGTCACCCGGACCCCGGCGATGGTCCGCGCCGGGCTGAACTTCGACATCCCCGGCATGATCGTGCAGGAGCCGGAGGACGCGGCCCGTGAGGGTCTTGAGCACCTTGCCGACGGCCCGGTGTGGGTGGCGGGCGGCAACTACGAGGCCGCGCAGAAGCGCAGCGGCTTCCCCCGCGACAAGATGGTCAAGGGTGCCGCCGTCGCGATGCGCAAGCTGCTCAACCGCGGCTGATTTCTCGAGCTCCCCGGCAGTGGGGGGGGGGGGCGCTGGGGCGGGGGATGCGGGTGTGTGTTTCGGGGGGGGGGGTGGCACGGCTCTCTGTTGTGGTGTTGGCTGGCTAGGCGTGGGGGCGAGG
>NZ_JBSGXD010000007.1:57472-177026 GCF_053609225.1 Rhodococcus sp. NPDC054953
AAGAAGGGGGCTCCCCAGGAGAAAGGGGGGGAGGGGGGGCCGTGGGAGGGAGAGAAAAGGGACAAAACTGGGGCGGCTTTCGCGACCCCCCGGGCGGGACCCCCCCCTTCCCCGGGTCCCCCCACTGCTCGTTGGCGACCGGTGATCGGGTCCTCACCCGTTCCGGTCGGGGACGCCGCACCGACGGTGTAGGTTCAGCGCGCCCACCAACAACCGAATCCGGGAGCCGCCGTGCGTTCGACCCGTCCCGCACCGATCCACGCCGCGGCAACGCTCGACCGGCGTCCCCGCACGCTGCGGGCCTGCGCCTGCGCCGTCGCCGTTGCCGCGCTGCTCGCGGTCCCGGTCGCGCCCGCCGTCGCGGTGCCGGGCAGCAGCGACCTGCTCGGCAGCAGCGGAAGTGCCGCCGGCTCGGACGGCGGCAGCGTGACCGGCGGATCCACGATCCCTGGCCCGCTGCAGAACGAGCACCCCGTCCTCCCCGAACTACGCGACGACATCACGGCGGCGGCGATCGTCGGCGAGGAGCGCATGACCGACCGGCTCGTCCGGTTCACCGTCGCCTCGCCCGCACTCCGCCGCGAGGTAGGAGTGGAAGTTCTTCTGCCGAAGGATAATTCGGTGCCGAGGCCGTCGCTCTACGCGCTTGAGGGGGTCGACGCGAACGAGCAGACGTCCGGCTGGGTCACGATGGGCGGCGTCCCGGCGTTCTTCGCGGACAAGAACGTCAACGTCGTGATGCCCAACGGCGGGGTGTCCGGCCTCTACACCGATTGGGATCGGATCGACCCCGCCGTCGGGCTGCACAAGTGGGAGACGTTCCTCACCGAGGAACTGCCGCCGCTGCTCGACGCCCGGCTGCGCACGAACGGGGTCAAGTCGCTGCTCGGCATCTCGATGGGTGCGCAGGGCGCGATGATGCTCGCGCACCGGCATCCCGGCATGTACCGCGGCATCGCGGCGATGAGCGGCTGCTACTCGACGATGGACGACGTCGGCAAGCTCAGCGTGCTGTGGACGATCTCGTCCCGCGGCGGCGACCCGGTCAACGCATGGGGCGAGGTCGGCGGCCCCGGATGGGCGGCGCATGACAGCGTTCGGGGCGCCGAGGCGCTGCGCGGCATGGACATTTTCCTGTCCGTGATGCCGGGATCACCGGGCCGGTACGAGACCCCCGACATTCCGGACTACCAGGACCGGGTGACGGTCGGCGCGACCATCGAGGCCTCGGCAAACGCCTGCACCCGCAGGCTCGACGCGCGACTCGACGACCTCGGGATTCCGGCGACCGTCCGATATCAGCCGGACGGTGTCCATGCGTGGGTGTACTGGCGGGACCAGCTGCCGCAGGCGTGGCCGACGCTGGCCCGATCGTTCGGGATGACCGCCTAGCGCAACTGGTCCCGGCGGGCCATCGTGCTACCCAGCCCGGCGGCGGCGGCGCGGACGGCCGCGACCTGGGTCTCCGGACGGAACCGCCCCGTCGGTCCGGTGACGCTGATCGCGGCGACCGTCTCCCCACCGCGGCCGACGACCGGGGCAGCGACGCAGTTGATGCCGAGCGCGGACTCTTCGTGTTCGAACGCGACACCCGTCTCGACAATCCTATCCAGTTGGCGGCCAAGGATTCCCGGCGCAACGATGGTATGCGGGGTCCGCCGGACCAACGGCCCCGCCAGCACCTCGCGCTGAAGCTCGGGGGCGGCGAAGGCCAACAGCGTCTTGCCGATCGCGGAGCAGTGCAGCGGGATGCGGCCGCCGGTGCGGGACGGGGACTTCGCCTGTCGATGGCCGCCGATCTTCGCGACGTACACCACGTCGTGCCCGTCGCGGACCCCGAGGTGCACGGTCTCGTGCGTCCGCTCGTACAGGTCCTGCAGGAACGGCATCGCCATCTCCAGCAGGCTGCGTTCGAGCGAGGCGAGCATGCCGAGTTCGAACAGGCCGCCGCTGAGCCGGTAGCCGCCGTCCACCCGGTCAAGGAGCCGGTTGGCGACCAGTTCACCCGCGAGGCGGTGCACCGTGGCCTTGTGCAGTCCGGTCCGGCGGACCAGCTCGGCGAGCGGCAGCACCTGATCGTCCGGGCGGTAGGCGCGCAGGATCGTCACCGCCTTGCCGAGCACGGTGTCGAGGTTCACGCCTCCGGTCATCAGCCGAGCGTATCGCTGAGTGAGACGCAGGCCTGGTCCGGGCGACGGAATCCCGTAACAGTTGGAGCATGAGCCAGCCCACCAACTCCATCGCAGCGAGCGAATCCGACATCGCCGCCGCAGCGGACCGCCTCGCGGCCGCCGCGGCGGACGGTGTGCCGTGCGCCCCGATCCGGGACCTGATCGGCGAGGCCAACCTCGAGGCGGCCTACGCGGTCCAGCAGCAGTTCAACGAGCGCCGGGTGCAGGCCGGTGCCCGGATCGTCGGCCGCAAGATCGGCCTGACCTCGAAGGCCGTGCAGGAGCAGCTCGGCGTCGGCCAGCCCGACCTCGGTGTGCTCTTCGACGACATGGACTTCGCCGACGGGTCCGACATCCCGATGTCGCGGCTGATCCAGCCGAAGATCGAGGGGGAGGTGGGCTTCGTTCTCGGCAAGGATCTGATCGACGGCCCGCTCGACGCCGCGCAGGTCCGCGACGCCGTCGACTACGCGGTCACCGCGCTGGAGATTTGTGACAGCCGGATCCAGGGCTGGGACATCCGGTTCAGCGACACCGTCGCCGACAACGCCTCGTCCGGCGTGTACGTCCTCGGCACCGAGCGGCGCACCCTCGACGAGGTCGAGCCGGTGAACGTCACCATGTCGATGTCCGTCAATGGCGTCGAGGTCTCCAGCGGCAACGGCGCGGCCTGCCTCGGCGATCCGATCGAGGCCGTCGTGTGGCTGGCACAGACCGCCCGCGAACTCGGTCAGCCGCTGCGTGCCGGACAGGTGATCCTGTCCGGCGCACTCGGCCCGATGGCGCCGGTGCAGGCCGGCGACACCGTCACCGTCACAGTGTCCGGACTCGGTTCCGTGACAACACGTTTCACGGAAGGAGTGAACGCATGAGCAAGGTCAAGGTCGCGATCATCGGATCGGGCAACATCGGCACCGATCTGATGATCAAGGTGCTGAACCACTCGGAGCACCTGGAGATGGGTGCGATGGTCGGCATCGACCCCGCCTCGGACGGTCTGGCCCGCGCCGCGGCGCTGGGCGTGCCGATCACCGCGGAGGGTGTTGAGGGTCTGGTGAACCTGCCGAACTTCGACGAGATCGAGATCGTCTTCGATGCCACCTCGGCCAAGGCGCACGTCACCAACGACGCCCGGCTGCGCCCGCTCGGCAAGCGGATGATCGATCTGACGCCCGCCGCGATCGGCCCGTACGTGATCCCCGCCGTCAACGGCGACGAGCACTTGGGCGCCGAGAACGTCAACATGGTCACCTGTGGCGGCCAGGCCACCATCCCGATGGTCGCCGCGGTCTCCCGCGTCGTTCCGGTGGCGTACGCCGAGATCGTCGCGTCGATCGCGTCGAAGTCGGCCGGTCCGGGCACCCGCGCGAACATCGACGAGTTCACCGAGACCACCTCAGCCGCGATCGTCTCCGTCGGCGGAGCCAAGCGCGGCAAGGCGATCATCATCCTCAACCCGGCCGAGCCGCCGCTGATGATGCGCGACACGGTCTTCTGCCTCGTGGACGCGCCGGACCCGGCCACCCACGACGAGATCCGCCAGTCCGTCGAGAAGATGGTCGGCGACGTCGCCGCCTACGTGCCCGGCTACCGCCTCAAGCAGCAGGTGCAGATCACCGAGATCCCGGCCGACCAGCCGGTCGAGACCCTGATCGTGGACGGCAACCGCCCGACGCACCAGGTGTCGATCTTCCTCGAGGTGGAGGGCGCGGGCCACTACCTGCCCGCCTACGCAGGCAACCTCGACATCATGACCTCGGCGGGACAGCAGATCGCGGAGCGGATCGCACAGCAGAAGGAAGCAGGCCGATGAGCACCAACCCCACCATCTTCGTCCAGGACGTCACCCTCCGTGACGGCATGCACGCGGTGCGCCACCGGATCTCGACGGACAACGTCAAGCGGATCGTCAAGGCGCTCGACGAGGCGGGCGTCGACGCGATCGAGGTCGCGCACGGCGACGGACTCGCCGGCGGTTCGGTGAACTACGGCCCGGGCTCGAACACCGACTGGGAGTGGATCGAGGCCGCGGCCGACGTTCTGCAGCACGCGCGGCTCACCACGCTGCTGCTGCCCGGTGTCGGCACCATCGAGGAGCTCAAGCACGCATACAAGCTGGGTGTGCGCTCGGTGCGCATCGCGACGCACTGCACCGAGGCCGACGTCTCCGCGCAGCACATCGAGACCGCCCGCGAGATCGGCATGGACGTCTCCGGCTTCCTGATGATGAGCCACATGGCACCCGCTGAGGAGCTCGCGAAGCAGGCCAAGCTGATGGAATCGTATGGCGCGCACTGCGTCTACGTCACCGACTCGGGTGGACGCCTGACCATGGGTGGGGTCCGGGACCGGGTCCGCGCCTACAAGGATGTGCTGAACGAGGGCACCGAGATCGGCATCCACGCCCACGAGAACCTCTCGCTGTCGGTCGCCAACTCCGTTGTGGCCGTGGAGGAGGGCGTCTACCGCGTTGACGCGTCACTCGCCGGACACGGTGCGGGCGCGGGCAACTGCCCGATCGAGCCCTTCATCGCGGTCGCGGACCTGTACGAGTGGAAGCACGGCTGCGACGTGTTCAAGCTGCAGGACGCGGCCGACGACATCGTCCGCCCGCTGCAGGACCGGCCGGTCCGGGTGGACCGCGAGACGCTGACCCTCGGCTACGCGGGCGTGTACTCGTCCTTCCTGCGGCATGCCGAGATCCAGTCGGAGCGCTACGGCGTCGACGTGCGCACCCTGCTGCTCGAGGCGGGCAAGCGCAAGCTGGTCGGTGGCCAGGAGGACATGCTCATCGACATCGCGCTGAACATCGTCGCCGAGCGCGAGGCGGCCGCCAAGTAGCGTCCCCCACGCCACGCGCAGAACCCCTGTGCACACACCTCTTCGGGTGTGCACAGGGGTTTTCTGCGTCGAACGCCCCTGCGCGTGCCGCAGAAGCGGTGTGCACAGGGGCATTCGCGCCGTCCGTCAGACCAGCGCGGCGACCTTCTCCTCGGTCACCGGTTCGGCGGGCGGTGTGCCCTGCCTGCGGTCGGTGAACCATTCGATGCCGAGCACGCAGACGAGGGCGACGGCGGCCCAGACCAGGAACGTCACCAGGTGGCCACCGACGCCCCCACCGCCGAAGTAGAGGATCGAGCGGGCCGACTCGACCGCGGCGGGCATCGGCAGGATGTCGTGCAGCGTCCGGAAGATCTCGGGCGACAGGTAGATCGACATCCCGCCGCCCGAGGCGGGCACGCCGAGGAACATGACCACCAGGATCACGGGGAGCACGGCGAGCATGCCGATCAGCCGCGCGAAAACGGTGGTGAACAGCGAGATCGCGAACGTCGCGAGCGCACCGACACCGATGAGCTGCCCGGCGTGCCCGGACACCGCTCCGACGACCGGTCCCGCGATGAGCCACACGACCGCGGACATCGCGACCGCCCAGCCTGCCGCGATCGGCAGCAGCCTACGCAGGGTCAGCAGCTCCGGTGCCGCCGTCGACATCACGATGATCAGCATGAATCCGGACATCATCCAGCCGATCGCGAGGTACATGCTCACCGTGCCGACGGTGTCATCGGCGCTGAGCGGCGTCACGTCCGCGGTAGTCAGCGCCATGCCCTGCTGCTGCGCCACCTGCGTGAACACGGTGGTGACGACCTGCTGCTGACTCATGCCTGCGGCTCCCGCGGTGATCAGCGTCGCCGTCGGGCTGTCGACGCTCGGCAGCACGAACGCACCGACCACCGTTCGGTCGACGACCAGTTGCTCCGCCTCGTCGGGGGCGGCGATCCGGACGTCGAACATGCCCGCCATCGACCCGTCCAGGCCCGCGGCCATCCGCTCGGCCTCGACGGGGTCTGCGGCGGCGACCGCGACCGGTAGTTCCCGCGGCGACGGCTGGTACATCGCCGACGTCATGATCGACAGCATCATCACGACCATCGCGAGCGGGAACAGCACGATCGTGGCGTAGCGGACCCGCCGGGACTGCGGACGACCGCCGGTGAAGGACGCGATCGTCACCTCGGGCGGTGCCGTCTCGGGGTTCCTGCGCCGCCGCAGGACGTCGACGACCACCGTCAACGCGATGGCCGCCACGGCACCGACGGTGAGAACAACGAGGTGTCCGGTCAGGCCGGTTCCGCCGAAGTACAGCGCCGAACGCAGTGCCTCACCGATCGCGGGCGACGGCAGGAAGGTGTACAGCACCGAGAACATGCCGGGCATCGTGTGCACCGACATGCCCAAATTGGAGGCGGGGATGCCGAGCACCATCAGGAAGAGCATGCCGACGAGCACGGCGAGCGGCCCGAAGATCCGGGTGAGGAACAACTGCACCGCCGAGATGGCGAACACGCCGAGCCAGCAGATCCCGAGAACCGCGGCGGTGTGGCCCTGGACGGCCCCGAGGAGTGGGTCCGCGACCACCCAGACGACGGCGGCGACCAGTGCGGCCCAGCCCGCGAGCAGCGGGAAGATGCGGCGCTTGCGGAGCAGTTCCGGGGCCGCCGACAGGATCAGGCTCAGCGGCATGTAGCCGGCGAGCGCGAGGGCGGTGGTCATGAACATGACGGCGAGGCCCGCGCCGTCGTGCGCGGGCAGCGGTGCGAGGTCGTCCGTCTGGACGGTGGCGCCCTGCTCGGCCGCGAACGGCACCAGCAGGTTGGTGACGGTGGACGCCTGGGACGCGCCAGCCGCGCCCGCGGTGAGGACGGTGGCCTCGCCGGTGCCGGAGAACACGACGGCACCAACGACCTCGCGGTCGGTGACGAGTGCGCGTGCCTGATCGACGTCGTCGGCGACCCTGGCGGCGAGCGCGGACGGGTCGGTGGCGTCGAGCGCATCCGCGAGGCGGGCGGAGTCGGCGGGACTCGCGCCGACCACGGCGACCGGCAGGTCGTGTGGCGTCGGCGCATGCATCGCGCCGAGGTAGCCGCCAACCAGCATCGTCACCATCAGAAACGGGAAGATCAGCATGCCCACATAGCGGGCGATCCGCATCTTGCGTTCCCGCGCCGCCTCGGCCGCGGGATCCACCAGTTCCACCTCCTCGGACAGCGGCTGCACGTGTTCGGTCACGAATACTCCTCGTCTGCGTGGCTGGGAGCCCGGCGCCTACCGGACACCCCCCAAATTTACGCCACGTGTCTTAAATCGTGCCATATCGGCCCGCCATGACGTTGGTCTCACCGCGCGCGGGATCATGGACACGGTTCACCGACGACCACATCGGTCGGTGCCACCGACGAACGGGAGCGAGATGGCGCGCAAGAGCGAGCAGGCGCGGACCGCGCTGATGGACGCGGCCGAGGAACTGTTCGGCCGGTACGGCATCGACCAGATCTCCAGCAGGCGCATCGCCGAGCAGGCGGGGAACTCGAATCACTCCGCGGTCGCCTACCACTTCGGTGACCGGGACGGCCTGATCCGGGCACTGTTCGACCGGCAGGCGGCGAGCACCGACGCACTACGCACCGCCATGCTCCACGACATCGGCACCGACGGCAGCCTCACTGACTACCTGCGATGCATGATCCTTCCTGCGACACAGGCATTTTCATTGCTCCCACCGCCATCGTGGCGGGCCCGGTTCATCAACCAGGCCCGCCACAACCCGACGGCGGCGGCGCTGTTCGCGCAGCGGGCGGCGAGCATCTCCGCCGAATCTGAGCGGATCCGGGCCCTCGCCATGACACACCTCGGCCACCTCGACCGTGAGGTGATGGTCGGGCGGGCCTGGATCCTGAGCCGGATGATCTTCGACGTGTGCGCCGAGTACGAGTCGGGCATTGCCGCGGGCAACCGCCCGGCCGACTGGGCGGCGCTTGGCAACTTCCTTACCGATGCCGCCGCGGGACTACTCGGCGCCCCGGTGTCGGAACCCAGTCCGTTCCACCCGGATTCGTCGACGCTGCTCTGAGGCCCACTACCCCCCGGAACCGTACGGCCGGGTGATGATCTCGAGAAAGTGTCCGGACGGGTCGAGGAAGTACGTTCCCCTCCCGCCATCATTCCGGTTGATTCCGTGCGCAGATTGGCGCGGGTCCGCCCAGTGCTCGAGACCGATCTCGCCGATGCGGCCGTAGATGGCGTCGAAGTCCTCCTCCGAGACCAGGAAGGCGTAGTGCTGCGCGGGCACGACGCCGTCCGGCGGTTCGGCGTAATCGAGCGTCACCCCGTTTTCGAGCCGCACGGCGAGGAAGTGGCCCGCGGGCACCGGGTCCGGGAGCCCGAGGAGCCAGGTGAGAAAGTAGGCCGAATGCTGCCGGTCCTTCGCAGCGACGATCGTGTGGTTGAGCGAGATGGTCAAGGAAACCCCTTGGTCCGACGCCTCCATGCCTGACGCAGTCCGCCACCGGCACGCGACGCTGCTCCACAACTACCGCCCCGGAGCCGCCTTGGCAAGCCCCGCAGGCGACCGCGAGCGCTACTGCGCTCGGAGCGCCCGGATCCGGCCGGCCAGCTCGTCGGCGGTGGCCGGGTCGTCCAGCGCGATCGCCACCTCGGCGCGGGCGGTGAGGGCGCCGAGCAGAGTCGCGTCGTCCGCCGCCTCACCGAACCTGCGCAGCGCCACGTCCAGCACCCGCGCCGCGGTCGCGTCGTCGTTCTTGAACTCCCGGAAGATTCGGGCGTTGTCGACCGCCCTGGCCAACCCGTTCAGTCCGCTCGATCCGCCGTACTCGACGTCCGGCTCGTCACGCTGAATGAAGATCAGACTATTGCCGGAGGGGTCGACGACGGTGAAGCGGCTCTGCCCCTCCCGAAATCGGGTGATCCGGGGCAGGCCACGGCCGGGAACCCGCCCGAGTGCCGTGCGCAGCGAGGAGCTGAACGCCCGGTGGTACGGGGCAACCGCGTCCACCAGCACCAGACAACCACCCGAGGTCTCCCTGGTGGGATCCAGACCCTCCGGCGCCGTTCCGAAGTGCACCTCGAATCCGCTGAACGACAGCGCAAGGTACAGGTACGGGCGGGTCATCTCGTAGGTGACCTCGAATCCGAGTGCCCGGTAGAACGCGAGCGTGTCGTCCACCGACAGGCAGGGCAGCAGCGGCACCGTTGCCTCGTTGGGGGTTACGGTGTCGGCGGCGGGTAGTTCCGGAGTTCGCGGCACGGCGACCCTTTCGTGGGGAATCGGGTGCTCGAAGCTAGCAGACGATGCCGGTCCACGAACCGCCGGTTCCAGCGTCAGCGATAGTCCGGGTTGGGGAAGGTCGGCGCACAGCCCGCGTCCCACAGCGACCGTTGATTGCCGTACGCGGGAATTCCCCCCGCCGCCTTGATCATTGCCGCAAGGTGCATCAGGTTGTAGGTCATGAACGTGGTGTTGCGGTTGGTGAAGTCGTTCTCCGGTCCGCCGGACGCCTCGTCCAGGTAGGACGGGCCGGGGCCCGCCTCCCCCACCCAGCCCGCGTCGGCCTGCGGCGGGATCACATACCCGAGGTGCTGCATGCTGTACAGCACGTTCATCGCGCAATGCTTGACGCCGTCCTCGTTGCCGGTGAACAGCGCCCCACCGACCCGGCCGTAGTAGGCATACTGCCCCTTGTCGTTCAGGATCGCCGAGCAGCCGTACAGCCGCTCGATCACCCGCTTCATCACGGAACTGTTGTCGCCCAACCAGATCGGGCCGGCCAGCACCAGGATGTCGGCGGCGAGGATCCGGTCGAACAGGCGCGGCCATTCGTCGCTCGGCCACCCGTGCTCGGTCATGTCCGGGTACACGCCGGTCGCGATGTCGTGGTCGACCGCGCGAATCTGGTCGACCGCAACCCCAGACTCCCGCATCAGCGACACGCTCCGATCAATCAGCCCCTGCGTGTGGCTGCGCTCCGGGGACCGCTTGAGGGTGCAGTTGACATACACCGCAAGCAGGCCGGTGAAGTCGGGACGCGACTCCGGGGACTCGGGACCGGACATCGGGCACCTCCGAGTAGGACGGCGGATCCGAGCTTCCACGATAGGCGGGTCCCCGAGCAGTCGCACGCCAAACCTGGCCCGGCCGCGACGCGACCCCGCCCCTGTTCCGTGGTTCTCGCGCGTCGGAGGCCTGCACAGCCAGATGGCCATTCCACGCGATTCAAGGCGCTGGTGACGGCGGGGGTTGCGTGTTCAGACGGCGACGACGCTCTCGCCATCGTCGCCGCGCCGGTACTGACCGGGCGCAAGACCGTATTCACGTTTGAACGCCTTCGCGAAGGCGAACTCGCTCTGATAGCCGACTTTGCGGGCCACACCGGCCAGAGGCGTGTCGGTGTCACGGAGCAACCGGGCCGCGGTGAGCATGCGCCAGCGGGTGAGATAGGACAGCGGCGGTTCACCGACCGTGGCGGCGAATCTGCGGGTCAGCGTCGCCCGGCTCACCCCGGCGACGGCGCTGAGTTCAGGCACCGTCCAGGCTCGTTCGGGTGCATCGTGGATGGCGCGGAGCGCGGCAAGCACGCCCGGATCGGCGAATGCTCCGGCCCAGCCCGTCCGGGCGGGGGCCTGCTTCTCGAACCAGACGCGCAACGCGAACAGCAGCAGCGTCTCCAGCAGCGCCGGAACGGCGGCGTCGGTTCCAGCGCGCGGCCGCGCCAGCTCCATGGCCAAGACGTCGACGAGCCCACGCAACCCCGGATCAGCACCCGGCCGCACGGGGATGTGCACGAAATCGGGCAACTCGTCGAGCAGTCTATGGCTACGCTGCCGACCCAATGCGTAGGCGCCGCACATCAATTCGCTACGCACACCGGGGCCGCTGAGCTCGCGGGGTTCCCCGAGGTGGGCCTGCTCGGTCACCGCACTGTCGAGACTGTCCACGAGCACGTGGCCTGACCCGCGCGGCATCAGAATCACATCCCCGGCGCCCAGCGCGATCGGCGCACCGCTGGGTGGCACCAGCCAGCACGAACCCGCGAGGACCACGTGGAATCCGGTGCCCGGCACCACGGGATAGTCCCGCCCCCAGGGTGCGTGCCGAATGAACACGCCGCAGGTCGGAGCACCTGTGCGGATGGCGGTGATGGTGTCACTGAGCACGTCCACGGCGCCAATCTACTGATCGACCGACCGGTGAGTCATTCGGGCATCGGGGTGAGCCGATGAGCCATTCAATCCCCGAACGCTCCCCCATAGCTTCGTACTCATGACGAACAGCACACAGCACCCGAATGGCCACCGCCCCACCATCGCCGTGTACGGAGCCACAGGCCATACCGGCGGATACGTCCTGCGCGAACTCCGGCGTCGTAGCCTCACTCCGATTCTGGTGGGCCGCAACGCTACCCGTCTGCATGCGGCGGCCGCCGCCGCGGGCCTGCCCGACGCCGAGATCCGGCTCGCCAACCTGGATGACCCGGTCACTCTCACCACCGCGTTGACCGATGCCGACGTGGTCATCAGCACTCTGCCCGCCTACGTCGCGTTCGGCGAACCGGTGCTGGCCGCGGCCATCGCGGCCGGTGCGCACTACACCGACACCTCCGGTGAGCAACTGTTCCTGGCGAAGGTGTTCGACGAGTATGGTCCACGCGCCGAAGCCGCCAGCGTGACGATCCTCGGCGGCATCACCAACAGCAACCTGCCCGGTGACCTGCTCGGTCACCTGGCCGCGCGGGAGGTGGCAGCACCGGCCGAGGTCGTGATGAGCCTGGTCACCCGGGGTGAGGGCGGAGGATCGCGCGGCAGCGCGGAAACCGTTCTGGCCGGATTGGACTGGTTCCGCTCGGGCGGCTGGCACTTCGCGGACGGCGCACTGCGCACCGGCCCGATCGACCGGCACGCGCTGATGACCTTCCCTGGCGACGCGGACCCGACCGTGGTCGCCAAATTCCAGCAACCCCCGGTTCTCACCATTCCCCGGCACACCGACGTGTCCTTCGTGGCGGGCGTCGTCGAGGCCGACATGCTCGCCCAGCTCGCCGGCTTCACCCCGGAACTGCTGGATGCACTGCCCGAGCCGAGCACCGACCTCCGCTACGAGCTGGTGCTCGACGCCATCGGAGCAGACGGCACCGCGGTACGCGGCGTGCTCACCGGCCCGGACGCCTACCGCGACACCGCGATCATGGCAGTGGAGGCGGCCACCCGCCTCGCGACCGACGACCTCAAGCCCGGCGCACTGGCCCCCGCCGAAGCCTTCGACCCCACCGAGTTCCTCAATTCCCTGGCCGGTCACGACATCACGTGGCAGATCACCCCGGTCCGGTAAACGAGGGCGTATTGCCGACCCCCATTCGTCCTGGGTCGCACCTGTTCACGCCGACAGTCCGAGTGCGTCGGGAATGACCACAAATGCCTGGTGCAGGCGTTCGATGAGCTCGGCCCGGCCCCCGCTCGCATCGACGGCGACCCAGCCGCGCCCGGCAATACTCCATGCGGTGGTGGTCAGCTCGGCGAGAACACGGGGGCGCAGGTCTCCGTCAGGGAGGGCAAGCTTTCGCGCTATCTGGTGGGCAACTTGAGTTTCCACCCCTGATCGCGCGTAGTCGACGTGGCCGAGCAGGCTGGGGGCGGTGAGCACCAGCTTGCGGGTGGCGACGTAGCGGACGTCCCAGTCATCCGCGAGCTCGGCGACCGCGCCGGTGAGGATGTCGCGGAGCGCGGCGAGGACCGGGCCGCCGAGGTCGGTGGCGTCCAGGGCGTCGAGATAGCTGGCCCACAGCTCGGTTTCGGCCTCGACGGCAACGGCCTCCTTGGTGGGGAAGGCCCGGAAGAAGGTGCTCCGCGACACCTCGGCCGCATCGACCAGTTCCTCCACGGTGGTCGCGGCGAAACCCTTCTCCGTGAACAGCCGGAGCGCGGCGTCGGCGAGAGCGCGGCGGGTGCGGAGCCGTTTGCGTTCACGCAGCGGCAGCGCGCGGTCGTCGATGGGCATGCCGGGATCCTAGCCCGATACGAACCTCAGGCACGAAAGTAACTCAGTCGAAATTGACACTTGAACATTTATGAGACTCAGTGTCAGAATAATCCCATGTCCAGCATCGCCTCGAACAAGGAGAGCGCAATGAACACCACCGCACCGGCCACCCTGAACCCGTCGATCATCGGCCAGGCCGAGAAGCACCACACCGCGGTGCTGACCCGTGCACTGGCCGGTACCACGCTGGACGAGAAGCAGTGGATCGTGCTCAACCAGGCCCTGGCCGCGGGCACACCGGTCGATCCGGCCGCCCACGTCACCCGCGTCACCGCCATGACCCAGTGGAATCCCGCCGACACCGGGATCGCCCTGACCACGCTGCTCGAAAGCGGCCTGCTGCGGGCGACTTCGGGTGATCTGGTCGAGCCCACCGAGGACGGTGTGGCGCTCGCGGGCAAGGTCCGCGGCGAATCGAGCGCAATCGTGGCCGCCGCCTACGGCGCGGTCGCCCCCGAGGATCTGGCCACCGCCGCCCGGGTGCTGACCACCATCACCGCCCGCATGGCCGAGGAACTGGCCCGCGCCTGAACCGGGTGGCCGATTCCGGCCCCTCCCCCACACCACGCGCAAAACCCCTGTGCACATACCTTTTCGGGTGTGCGCAGGGGTTTTCTGCGTCGAACGCCCCTGCGCGTGCTGCAGAAGCGGTGTGCACAGCACCTCGGTCGCACCGCCCGGCTACCGCTCCGGACCGTGTCCTGCGACCCGCCCGTCCACCCGTGAAACGCCGAACGCGGCGGTCGCCTCGTGAGCGACCGCCGCGTTCGGCGTTGGTGAATCCTGCCCGTCGGGTCAGGCCTTCGGCGGGGCGAACGCCGCGAGCGGCTCCGACCCGGACCAGTCGTGACCCCAGTAGCTATCCGCGGTGATCTCCTCCGCGGTGAAGTGGCTCTCGTCCACCAGCATGCCCTCGGTACCGAACTCGAGGTCCCAGCCGCCGGGCGCCCGCACGTAGAACGAGATCATCTTGTCGTTCGTGTGCCGACCCAGGGTGGAAGACAGCGAGAAGCCGTTCTTGGTGACCCGGTCCAGCGCCTGACCGACGGCGTCGAGGGTGTCGACCTCCATCATCAGGTGCACCATGCCGGGCGCCTCGGACGGCGGCGCCGGGCAGATCGCCAGGCTGTGGTGCCGCTGGTTGATACCGAGGAACCGGACCCGACGCGGCGGGCCGGGCGCGTCGAGCCCGCCGAGCCGGATCGCGCCGCGCGGCAGGAAGTCGAGGACCTGCGTGTAGAAGTCGTAGGTCTCCTGGTACTGCGTCGTCGGCAGCACGACGTGGCCGAGGCCCGCCGCCTCGGTGACGAACCGGCCACCGTGCGGGGTGACGAGCGGGCTGTGGTCGAGAACCGGCCCGAAGAACACCTCGAGCACCGTGCCGGACGGGTCGGCGAACGTGATCGCCCGCTCGACGCGCCGGTAGTCGGCCTCCTCCTGGGTCAGCTCGCGGACCTCGACGCCCGCCTTCTCGACCCGCTCGCGCACGGCCTGGAGCCCGAACTCGTCGCGCACCTCCCAACCGACCGCGAGGACCTTGTCCACGTCACCGGGCAGGACCTGCAGTCGCGAGGTCCGCTCGTCGACGCGCAGGTACAGCGCGTCCTCGTCGGGGCCGGTGCCGACGGCCATGCCGAGGCCGTCGACGACCAGTTCACGCCAGCGGGGCAGGTCCTGGGACTGGACCCGCAGGTATCCGAGAGATCGGATGTCAGCCATGAATGTTCACCAATCCTTGTCGACAGATCAGATCATCGAGCGGTGGATGCCCTGCGGCTCGCCGCCGAGCTGGGTCAGCGCCGATGCGTGGTTGATCGAGCCGGGCACGTGAATCGCGTGCGACAGGCCGACGTGCGCGTCACGCCAGAAACGCTGCAGCGGCAGCGTCACCTTCATCGCGCCGCCACCGGCGCGGGCGAAGACCTCGTCGAGGGCGCTGACGGCGCGCCACGCGGCGTTGGTCTGGGTGCGGCGACCGATCGCACGCTCCTCGAAGGTGATCTTCTCGCCCTTCTCGGTCTTGTCCCAGAACCGGTCGACGGTCTCGAGGATCGCGACCCGGGACGCGTTGATCTCGTCCGCGGCCTGCCCGATCGCGTACATGACGTACGGATCGTCCTTGATCGGGACACCGGTGACCGCGACCCGCTCCTTCTGCATGGCGATGTACAGCCCGAGGCCGCCCTCGGCCATGCCGATCAGCGACGAGGAGATGCCGAGCGGGAAGATGCACGAGAACGGGAACTTGTACAGCGTCTCGTCGCGGCCAGCGTGCGCGGCACCGTTGCCCTGCAGGACGATGTCGGCGTCGATCGTGCGGTAGGCGGGCAGGAACGCGTCCTTGACGACGAAGTCCTTCGAGCCGGTGCCGCGCAGGCCGACGACGTTCCAGCTGTCGTGGTCGACGGTGTAGTCCGACTTCGGCACCAGCACGTGCAGGTTCTTGCCGGTGCGCTTGCCGTCCTTGTCGCCGAGCGCGGCGCCGATCATGACCCACTCGCAGTGGTCGTTGCCGGTCGAGAAGGACCAGCGGCCGTTGAGGATGTAGCCGCCGTCGACGGGGACCGCGACACCCATGGGCGCGTACGGCGACGCGATCCAGGTGTTGACGTCCTCGCCCCACACCTCCTGCTGGGCCTTGGGGTCGAAGAACGCCATCTCCCACGGGTGCACGCCGACGATGCCGGAGACCCAGCCGGTGGAGCCGTCGACGGCGCCGATGCCCATCGCGGTCTCGGCGAACTCACGCGGGTGCGCCTCGAGGCCGCCGAACTCCTTCGGCTGCAGCATCCGGATGACGCCCGCGTCACGCAGCCGCTTGGCGTTGCCGTCCGACAGGCGCATGAGCTTCTCGCCCTCGATGCCGCCCTCGCGGATCTCGTCCGCGTGCTGCATGATCCGGTCCAGGACCTCTCCCATGACTTCCCTCAACTTTCGCTGATCCGGCGGCGAGGCCGCCTCTTGGTTGTGAACGTCCCAGCCGTCAGGCGGACGTGGCTTCGGTGCTCTCGGTCAGTGGGAGCGTATTCGCGGCGGCGTACTTCGCGGCGAGATACCCGAAGACCATCGACGGTCCGATGGTGGCGCCTGCGCCCGCGTACTCGTTGCCCATCACCGAGGCGGTGGTGTTGCCGGTCGCGTACAGGCCCGTGATCGCGGTGCCGTCGGCGCGCAGCACCCGGCTGTTCTCGTCGGTGACGAGTCCACCCTTGGTGCCGAGGTCGCCCGCCTCGCACTTGATCGCGTAGAACGGACCCTTCACGATCTCGTCCATGTTCGGGTTCTTCATGGTCGGGTCGCCGTAGTACCGGTCGTAGGCGCTGTCGCCGCGGCCGAAGTCCTCGTCCTTGCCGGACCGGGCGAAGCCGTTGAACCGGTCGATCGTGGCGAGCAGCTTGTCGGCGGGGACGCCGATCTGCTCGGCGAGCTCACGCAGGGTGTCGGCCTTGTGGACGACACCCGAATCGTAGAACCCCTGCGGGAAGGGCATGTTCGGCAGCACCTGCGCGAACGGGTACCGGTTCTTCGCCTTGGTGTCCATGACGAACCAGGCAGGGACGTGTCCGCCCTCAAGCTGGTCGTGCACGAAGTTCACGTACGGCGACGACTCGTTGGTGAACCGCTCGCCCTCGCCGTTGACAATCACCGACGGCGGGATGCACCGCTCCGAGACCAGCGGGATCACCGCGCCCATCGGGTGGAACACCGACGGCATCCACCACGCGTCGTCCATGAGGTCCACCGCGGCACCGACGTCCTGGCCGACCCGGATGCCGTCGCCGGTGTTCTCCTTGGCGCCCGCGCTGATGTTCGCCCGGCCGTGCTCGGGCAGGTACCGGTCGCGCATCTGCTGGTTGTGGTCGAAGCCGCCGGTGGCGAGCAGCACGCCGCGGGTGGCACGGATCCGGACGGTCGTGCCCTCACGCTCGGCGACGGCACCGATCACGGCGCCGTTGGCGTCGGTGATCAGTTCGGTCATCGAGGTGCGCAGCCACAGCGGGACGCCGTAGTCCTTGAGCACCATGCGCATCCGGGCCGCCAGGGCCCGGCCGCCGGTGGACATGTGCCGACGGCGCACCGTGTTCGACGCGACCCGCCAGGCCGCGACGAGGGACGCGCGGCGGCCGGCCCAGGTCCGCTTGACCATCGCCAGGTCGTGGTAGTCCTTCGAGGTGACCCACAGGCCGAGGGGGCCCTTCATGCTGTTCGGACGCTGGTACTGCTCGTCCTCCTTCAGCTTGCGGGTGTCGAACGGCGTGCACTCGATGGTGCGGCCGAGCGGGCTGCCGCCGCGCTCCTCCGGGTGGTAGTCGGAGTAGCCCTTCACCCAGTAGAGCTGCATGTTCTTGTTGCGGTCGAGCAGTTCCATCAGCTTCGGGCCGTTGTCGACGTAGGCGTCGATCCGGGCGTCGCTGACCCCGGTGCCCGCGGTGAGGGTGCGCAGGTAGTGCTTGATCTCGTTCGGGTCGTCGACCATGCCCTTGCGGGTCAGCGTCGGGGCGTTGGGGATCCAGATGCCGCCGCCGGAGATCGCGGTGGAGCCGCCGAACTTCTTGCCCTTCTCGATGATCAGGGCGTTCAGGCCCAGCTCGGCCGCGGTGACGCCCGCGGACATGCCGCCGCCGCCGCTGCCGACGATCAGGAAGTCGACGGTGGTGTCCCACTGCTCTGCAGTCATGTGCTCGCTCTGTTCAGTCATCAGTTCGCGTCCTCGCGGAGCAGGAAGGCCAGGACCGCGGACGTCCATGCCGCCTTCGCTTCGATCATCGTCCAGTGTCCGCAGTTCGGGAACACGTGCAGTTCCGCGTTCGGGATGTCGCGCATCGGCAGCATCGCCATGTCCACCGGGCTGACCCGGTCGTCGCGGCCCCAGGTGAGCAGGGTCGGCGCCTGCACCTTGTGCAGCTGCGCCCAGTACGGGGTGGCGCCGGACGCCTTCGCGGCGGCCGCGTTGGCGGCGAACGCCTTGCTGCTGTACATCCGCGCGGCGATCTCGAGGGTGGTCGGCTCGGTGGCGAGCTGCCAGCGCTCCTCGATCAGTTCGTCGGTGACCACGGCCGGGTCGTAGACCATCGACTGCAGCCAGCGGACGAGGCGGTCCCTGGTCGGGTCGTCGGTGAACTCCATCAGCAGCTTGATGCCCTCACCGGGGCCGGGGGCGAAGACGTTCTTGCCGACGCCGCCGATGGTGACGAGCTTGCGGACCCGGTGCGGGGCGTTGATCGCCAGGTTGGTGCCGACGATGCCGCCCATCGAGTTGCCGATCACGTGCACCGGCTCGTCGATGCCGAGCGCGTCGAGGAACTTCCCGACGGAGGCGCCGGCCATCATCATCGGGTGCCCGTCGCCGGGGTCGCTGACGCCGAAGCCGGGGAACTCGAGGACCAGGCACCGGAAGTGGTCGGCGAAGTCGCCGAGCACGCCACGGTAGTTGCGCCACCCGGTGACGCCGGGGCCGGAGCCGTGCAGCAGCAGCAACGGCGGGCCGTCGCCTGCCTCGTGGTATCGGAGCACACCGAGGTCGGTGGCGACCTCCCGCTTGGTGCCCTCGTAGGTCAGTTCGCTCGTCATGCTCCCGACGGTGCCAGCTCCGACCGTCCGCCGGGGGGGATATTCCCGATCAGCGAGATGCCCGCCGCCGGTCCCTGCCTGCGCGGCGTCCCCCGGCGCCGCCCGCCGACCGGGACTACCATGACCGGCATCCCAAGGCACCGGATCGGAGTCGAGATGGCGAAGCTGCTCAAGTCCCTGGACGAAGACGAGTTCCTGCTCATCCGCGACACGAAGAAGACGCGGATGGCCGACCTCGACGAGGACGACCTGATCGCCTTGCACGGTCGAATCCGCAAGGCCCGCAACAAGTATGTGAAGCTTTACCGGCGTGCGGGCGCGGCGAAGGTGGTCGGGAAGGGGGCCCGCGGCGCCGGCAAGGACGCCAACACGCGCAACGCCCGCAAGGCCGAACTGTTCGAGGACGCCCTCGCCCGCGTCAGCCGCCGGTTGGCCGTCGTCGCCGAGCAGACGGCCCTCGAGCTGAAGCAGGAGCGGCTGGCGGCGGCGCGGACCGACGCGCCGTCCTTCGACGGTGCCGGCGCGGGCACCGGCAAGGTGCACACCGACGGCGCGATGCGCGTCGACCGGACCCGGGAGTCTCCCGGACGGAAGAAGTACGAGGCGTCGACGATCGCGGCCGGCGATCGCAGGCAGGCGGCGAGGGACAACCGCTGACCTCGCCCCTGCCGGTGGGTCCTAGATCCAGCCGCCTGCCCGGCCGCCGAGGACCCGGGTCCGCGCCTCCGGCGACCAGGTGTCGGTCGGGACCGGCGCGGCGGGCTGCACGGCGCGCCGCGTCGCTCCCAGCTCGGGGTACAGGGTGCGGCCGATCTCCCGTGCGGCGTCCACCACCAGCGGAGCCACCCGCTCGAGAGGGGCGGTGCGCACGTCCCCGCTGAGGGACAGCGACGCCACCGGCCCCTCCGGCCCGCGGATGGCGGCACCGACGCAGGCAACGCCGCGGGTCGACTCCTCCCGCTCGAACGCCAGGCCGCGCCGCTGCCGGATGCGGTTCAGTTCCAGGTGCAGGGTGCCGAGGGTGGTGATGGTGCTCGGGGTGGCCCGGACGAGCCGGTCGCCGCACACGGCGTCGACCCGCTCCGGGTCGAGCCACGCCAGGAATGCCTTGCCGGACGCGGTCGAGTGCGCGGGCAGCCGGCCGCCGACCCGGGACGGGATGGAGCTCGCCATCCGCCCCCCAACCTTGTCGAGGTAGACCATCTCGTTGCCGTCCAGGAACGACAGGTGGACGACCATTCCGGTCTGCATGTGCAGCTCGTGCAGCAGCGGTGCCGCCGCCTCACGGATCTCGGCGTGTCCCCCGTCGCCGCCGGTGCCCAGCGCCCGACGCCCGAGCCGGTACCCGAACGAGGCATGCTCGACCCAATTGAGCTTGACCAGCGAGTCCAGGATCCGGTGCACGGTGGAGCGGGGCAGCTGCGACCGGCAGGCGACCTCCTCGAGGGTGAGGCGGGCGGCGCGGCCGTCGAAGGCGTCGAGGATCAGCGTCATGCGTTCGACCATCGAGGGCGGAACCTCCCGGCCGCCCTCGCGGGGGGTCTTGCGGGCAGGCGCTTCGGTGGTGACCGTCATGACGACTCCTGAAGGTCCGGTGGGGTAGCGGCCCGTGCGACGGCCGCCCTCCCAAAACTGAAATCAATTCTTAAAACTGTAGCAAATCCGGTAGTGATCGGGAACACCTGCCGGAAACTACCCTGTCCCGCTCACCGAGAAGGTCCCCCGTCCCGGCGTGGCGGTGCGGTAGAAACCGGGCGCGGGTCCCGTATCCCCCGCGGACGGGAGCGAGAAGGCCATGCGAATCGGGATCGTCACCCCGGTGCTCATCCAGCACCCTGCCACCCGCGCGGACTGGGAGGTCGGCGCGGGCATCGACGACGTCGCCACCATCGCCGCGGCCGCGGACCGGCTCGGCTACCACCACGTCACATGCAGCGAACACGTCGCGGTCCCCACCGACATCGCCGCCGACCGGGGCGGCACCTACTGGGACCCGCTCGCCACCTTCGGCTACCTCGCCGCCACCACCACCCGGATCCGGCTGCTCACCCAGGTGCTCGTCCTCGGCTACCACCACCCGCTCGAGATCGCGAAGCGGTACGGCACCCTCGACCGGATCAGCGGCGGCCGCCTCACCCTCGGCCTCGGCGTCGGCAGCCTGCGCGAGGAGTTCGACCTGCTCGGGGCCGAGTTCACCGGTCGCGGCGCCCGCGCCGACGACGCGCTCCGGGCGCTGCGCGCTGCGCTGGGCCGGGCGACACCCGAGTACCACGGCGAGTTCTACGACTTCGCCGACCTGGTCGTCGAGCCGCACGCGACCCAGGATCGGGTGCCGCTGTGGATCGGCGGTCGCACCCCCCGCTCGCTGCGCAGGGCGATCGAACTCGGCGACGGCTGGGTGCCGTTCGGGCTGCGGCTCGACGACCTGACCACGATGCTCGCGAAGGCGCCCGTCCCGGAGGGGATGGAGATCGCCCTCGCCGCGGGCAGGGCCCTCGACCCGACCGGAAACGCCGAGGGAGCCATCCGCGCGCTGACCCGACTCCGCGACGCAGGCGCGACCGTCGCCGGGGTCACCCTCGACGCGTCCGGAGTCGACCACTACTGCGACCAGCTGGCCGCCCTGGCCGAGCTGGCTGTCCCCCTCGGTATCGAATTCGACTGAGACCCAACCGAAAGGACCCCAGATGACCGACACCGCCGAGCTCGTCGCCCGACTCGCCGACCGGGTGCAACTGCTCGAGGACCGCCTCGCGATCATGGACATCATCAGCGGTTACGGCCCGGCCGTGGACAGCGGTTCCGCCGAGACGGTCGCCGACATCTGGACCGAGGACGGGGTGTACGACGTCGACACCGGGTCGATGACCGGGCGCGGGGAGATCGAGGCGATGGTCCGATCGAAGAACCACCAGTCGTACATCCACGGCGGCTGCGCGCATCTGGTCGGGCCGCCGCACATCGTGCTCGACGGCGACACCGCGGTCGCGACCTGCCACTCCCAACTGGTGCTGCGGGACACCGAGAAGGGCGTCAACCGGGTCGCGCGGATCACCGCGAATCGCTGGGAGTTCGCCCGGGTCGACGGCGCATGGAAGGTCACCGTCCGCACCAACCGCCTGCTCGACGGCCGCGACGAGGCGCGCGAGATTCTCTCCGCAGGTGCGACCGGGGCACCGCTGAGCTTCTCGTCCTGACGCCCGTGGCTGGTGCGGTGGCGGACGTCCGCCTCCGCCTCCGCGCCGCCAACCCCGGGCACTCCCGAACACCGGGACGCGACACCGGGACCCGCCACCGACAGGTGGGACACAACCTTGCAGGGAACTAGAATGAATACTAGTTTCCGAACCCAGCGCCGCAGGATGAACCGCGGCAACCGAACACACGGGAGACAGTTCCATGGGTGAATCAGTCAGCTTGGCAGGCCGGACCGCGATCGTCACCGGCGCCGGCGCCGGGCTCGGTCGCGCCGAGGCCCTCGCACTCGCCGAGGCGGGCGCCGCCGTCGTCGTCAACGACATGGGCGATGCCGCGCACGCCGTCGCCGAGGAGATCCGCGCGGCGGGCGGCCAGGCCATCGGCGTCACCGGCGACGTCTCCGACTGGACGCTCGGCGGCCGGATGATCGACGAGGCCGTGAAGAACTTCGGCTCCTTCGACATCCTCGTGAACAACGCGGGCATCCTGCGCGACAAGATGGTCTTCAACCTGACCGAGTCGGACTGGGATGACGTCCTGCGCGTCCACCTCAAGGGCCACGCCGCCACCTCCGTCGCCGCCGCCCAGTACTGGCGGAACCTGAGCAAGGAGGCGGGCGCTCCCGTCTACGGCCGCATCGTCAACACCTCCTCGGAGGCGTTCCTGTTCGGCTCCGCCGGGCAGCCGAACTACTCGGCAGCCAAGGCGGGCATCACCGCGCTGACCCTGTCCACCTCGCAGGGCCTCGCCCGCTACGGCGTGACCGCCAACGCGATCTGCCCGCGCGCCAGGACCGCAATGACCGCCGAGGCGTTCGGCGAGGCCGACGCCACCGCGGGCCTCGACCCGCTCGCCCCCGAGCGGGTCGGCACCCTGGTCGCCTACCTGGCCTCCCCCGCCTCCAAGGAGATCACCGGCCAGGTGTTCGTGGTCTACGGCAAGATGGTCGCGCTGATGGCCGCACCGCAGGTCGAGAACCGTTTCGACGCCGCAGGTTCCGCGTTCACCGTCGACGAGCTCGACCAGCAGCTGTCGTCCTACTTCACCGGCCGCGGCCAGTACGAGACGTACGCTGCGTACGGGATCGCGGCGTTGGAGAAGGCCGCACTCGCCATCGACTGACACCGTTCATTCCGATCCGAAGGAGCACGGCATGAGGCTGGACAACAAGGTCGCCATCGTCACCGGCGGCGCAGGCGGAATCGGTCGCGGGATCGTCCGCGCGTTCGTCAAGGAGGGCGCCAAGGTCCTGTTCGTCGACATCAACGACGACGCGGGGCAGGCCCTCGAGGCGGAGTTCGCCGGGGCGGGCCGGTTCCTGAACGTCGACATCTCCAAGCAGGAGAACGCGGCCGCAATCGTCGCCGCCGCGGTCGACGCGTTCGGCAGGGTCGACGTCCTGGTCAACAACGCGCATGCGTCCCGGCAGGCGCCGCTGATCGACACAACCCAGGAGATGCTGGACCTGTCGTTCGGGACCGGTTTCTACCCGACGTTCTGGCTGATGCAGGCCGCGTACCCGCAGCTGAAGGCGACTCAGGGGTCGGTGATCAACTTCGCCTCGGGCGCGGGCATCGACGGCAACGTGACGCAGGGGTCCTACGCCGCGGCGAAGGAGGCGATCCGCGCGATCAGTCGGGTCGCCGCCAACGAGTGGGGTCCCGACAACATCAACATCAACCTCATCTCGCCGCTCGCGCTGACCGAGGGGGTCGCCGCATACATCAAGGCGAATCCCGAGGTCGAGGACGTGATGCTCGCGAAGACCCCGCTGCACCGGTTCGGCGACCCCGAGTCCGACATCGGCCGGGTCGCAGTGTTCCTCGCCAGCGACGACGCCAGCTATATGACCGGCCAGACCCTGATGGTCGACGGCGGCGCCATCAAGCTGCGGTAGGCACTTCGTGCCTGTGAGTCCTTTTGGCCCCCACGTGGGCCAAAAGGACTCACAGGCGAAGCCGGGTCAGCAGCTCGGCTGGACCTCGTCACCGGCGAGGACCGATGCGGCGAAGGCGGCGGCGTCGTCGAAGGACGCATCCATCACGCCGCGGTGGTCGGCGCCCTCATAGTCCCGGTACACCACCGGGGATCCCTTGCCGCACAGCGTCTTCACCAGCGCATCGGTCTGCGGCTTCGCGACGACGGTGTCGCCGGTGCCCTGCTGCACCAGCACCGGAACGGCCGGGGTCGCGTTCTCCGGTTCCTGCTTGCGCAGGTACTCGGTCCACGGGCCGAGGTCGGCGTCGGGGCGGATCACCGAGTTGACCTGGATGTCACCGATCGCGGCACGGATGTCGGCGATGCAGCCGGTGCGGCCCGCCTTCATCAGCGGATCCGCGGCGGGCGTGACGATCTCCTCCGGCACGACCGCCGGGTCCGCGGCCGCCGCGCCGAGCAGGGTGATCGGCAGGAAGCTCAGCACCGGCTGCACCGCCTGGCTGCCGCCCTTGATGTACTCCGGGGTCTGGCTCAGGCCGCTGCCCGGGGCGAGCGAGATCGCCCCGACCAGGTCGAGGCCCTCGTCCCGCGTGACGCCCAGGTCGGACGCGCTGATCGCGGCGGCTCCGCCCTGGCTGTGCCCGACCGCGATCCACTTCGTCCCGACCGAGTCGTCCAGGCGGCGGGCGGCGGTGACGATGTCCGTCATCGCGTTCACCTCGGACTGCGCGTTGAGGTACGTGTGGTCGCCGGGGGTGCCCATGCCCTCGTAGTCGGTGCGGACCACCGCGTAGCCCTGCTGCAGCCACTTGTCGAGGGGGGCGATGGTGCGTTCGAGGTAGTCATGCGACGCACCGTCGGCGGTGTCCCCCGACGGGGCGCAGGTGTCGGCGATGCCGGTGGTGCCGTGCGCCCAGCTGATCACCGGCCAGCCGCCCTCGGGCGCGGTCCCCTTCGGGATCGCCACGGTGCCGGACACCACGATCGGCTGGCCGTTGCCGTTCACCGACGAGTAGGTGATCAGCTCGTTGCGTGCGGCGCTCGGCAGCACCGCAGCATTGGTCAGCGCGGCGCTGGACAGCACGTCGCCGGGCTGCGGGGCGGACGCGGCGGAATCGTCGCCGTTCGAGGAACAGCCGGTCAGGGCGACGGCGGCGACCGCGAGTCCCCCTATCATTCGAACGGGAACTGCGGAACGTGCCTGACGCATGGGTGCCTCCGAACGGGGTACGAGGACGAGCCTCGGAAAGAGTTAAGAAGGGTTTCTTATTACCGTGACGCGCGCCACACTGTCAATACCCCGTCTCACTCTCGTCCACGCGGCCGAACGACTGGTCGCCGAACGCGGGCTGCACGGCGTCCGCGCGAGCGAGGTCGTCAAGGCCGCCGGCCACAAGAACAACTCGGCGATCACCTACCACTTCGGGTCGTGGGAGAACCTGCTCGTCGCCGTCTGGGACCTGCACACCGTTCCGGTCAATGCCGCGCGGGCGGCGCTGATCGCGACGGCCCGAGCCGAGCACGACTACACCCGCGCCGCGATGGTTCGCGCCTACGTTCTGCCCCTGGTCACCGAGGTGCGGCGCAATCGACCAAGCCACTGGGCACGGTTCAATGAGCAGTGGCTCGCGACGCTGCCGCTCGACATCTTCGACCTCGATGCCGCGGCGACCGCGCAGCAGCCGCGCACCGAGTCGGTCACCGTGGTCCACGATCTGTTCACCGACATCGCGGGCACGCTGACCCACCTCGACCCCCCGGCCCGGTCCCGGAGGGTGGCATTGATGGCGCGGTTCGTCATCGCCGCCCTCGCCGCCTGGGAACGCGGGGGCGAGCACCCGCAGCCCCTCGACGACCTCGAACGCGAACTGCTCAGCACCGGCCTGGCCCTGCTGCAGGCACCGTAGGTGTCCTAAAACACCTTGCCCGGGTTCATGATTCCGTGCGGATCCAGGGCTCGTTTGACGACCCGATGCATGTCCATCACGGCCGGGTCGAGTTCCTGCGCGAGGCCATCCATCTTCAGCAGGCCGATCCCGTGCTCACCGGTGACGGTTCCTCCGAATTCAATTGCTGCGTCAATGATCTCGGTGAACGCCGCCTGGGCGCGAATCCGGGCGTCGTCATCGTCGCGGGGGGCGATGAGCAGCGGATGCAGGTTGCCGTCACCGGCGTGCGCGATGGATGCGATCGTCGTCGCGTGCCGCTGCCCGATCTGCTCGATGCGCTCGAGCATCTCCGGGACAACGGCTTTCGGGACGCAGATGTCCTCGGTGAGCACCGGACCGAGCCGTTCCATCGCCGGGTAGGCGAGCCTGCGGGCCAGGAACAGCGCGTCGGCCTCCTGCTGGTTCGTGGACTGGGCGCTCCAGGTCGCCCCCGAGCGGTCGAAGCAGGCCAGCATCCGCTCGGCCTCCGCGTCGCCGACCGAGCCGGGCGTGTCGATCCGCCCGAGCAGCAGCACGTTCGCATCGGCGGACAGGCCCATGTTCTTCCAGGCGTCGACGGCGACCAGGCACTGCCGGTCGATCAGCTCCAGCGCCGACGGGGTCAGGCCGTCCTCGGCGACCGCCCGCACGGCCCGTCCCGCGTCGACCGTCGAGTCGAAGTAGCCGACGATCGTCCGCTGCGGTTCCTGCAGGGGACGCAGCTTGACGGTGATCTCGGTGATGACACCGAGGGTGCCCTCGGACCCGACCATCAGCCCGGCCAGGTCGTAGCCCGCAACCCCCTTGGCGGTGCGCCTGCCCAGCCGGACCAGCTCACCGGTGCCGGTGACGACCTGCATGCCGAGCACGTAGTCGCGGGTGACCCCGTACTTGACGCAGCACAGCCCGCCCGCGTTGGTGGCCACGTTGCCGCCGATCGTCGACCAGGCGGCGCTTGACGGGTCCGGCGGGTACCAGAGCCCTTCCTTCGCGCACGCGGCCCGCAGGTCGTCGTTGACGACGCCCGGCTCGACCACGGCGAGCCGTTCGAGCGGGTTGATCTCCTTGACCGCGTTCATCTTGTCGAACGAGACGATCACGCCGCCGTCGATCGCGTTGGCGCCGCCGGACAGTCCGGTGCCCGCGCCGCGTGAGACGACGGGGACGCCGCGGGCGAGGCACGTCCGGACCACGATCTGCACCTCCTCGGCGGTGCGCGGCCGGACCACGAGCAGCGGGGTGCCGTAGGGGGCCCACTCCGCCTCGTCGTGCAGGTAGGGCTCGATCACGTCGGGGTCGGTGACCACCCGGTCGGCGGGGATCGCGCGCGTCAACTCGTCCGCGAGTTCGATGCGGCGGGTCGAGGTGGCGTCGACAGTCATGGTCTCGACGCTAGTCGTCCGGGCCCGCCCGATCGATGGACCGATTCTCCGTGGCCGACCGGAGATGGTGGATGATGTCTCCATACCGATGGCTCCCACCAACGCCGAGGAGGAACCGATGCGGGACGGCTGGCTGCACCTGCTCCTCGGCGACGCCACCGCGGACGACCTGATCGCGCACCGGGACCGGCTGCTCGCGGCGGGCGACGCCGACACCACCGCGATCGAGCGGGACACCCAGGCCGCGGTCCGCCTGCACCTGCTGCTCGAGCAGCGCAGGCAGCGCGCGACCGAACTCGCCGCCCTCAACGACATCGCCGCGCAGCTCACCACCCTCCACGATCCGTCGGCACTGCTCCCCGAGATCGCGGCGCAGGCGCGCCGCCTGCTCGGGGTCGACCTCGTCTACATCGGTCTGGTCCGCGGCGACAACCTGGTGATCGAGGTGGCGAGCGGCGCATACACCTCGCACCTGCTCGGGCTGACGCTGTCGCCGACCGAGGGCCTGATGGGTCGGGTGATGATGCGGGACGCCCCGGCCTGGACCCCCGACTACCGCGAAGATCCGAGCTTCCCGCACACCGGGCCCGCCGACGTCGCGGCCCGCGCCGAGAACATGCGCGGCCTGCTCGCCGTTCCGTTGCGGCACGGCGGCCGGATCCTCGGCGCCGTGTGCGCTGCCAAGCGTCAGGAACGGTCGTTCGGCGACGACGAGGTGGCGTTGTTGGCCGCGCTCGCGGCGCACGCCGCCGTTGCCATCGACAACGCCCGCACCCTGCTCCGTTCGCGAGCGACGGTGACGCAGCTCGAGGCCGCGAACGCCGAATTGGCGCGCCGGACGGACCAGCTGGAACGGACGCTGCGCTGGGATCGGGCGCTCACCCAGGTGGTGCTCCGGGGCGGTGGGGTCCGGGACCTGGTCGCGGAGGTGTCGGCGTCGGCGGGCTGGCCTGCGTACTTCGCGCCGGCGCCGGACGAGCCGCCCGCGACCCTGGACGCGGGCGCGGTCCGGGCGGTGTTCGACGCCCTCGACTCCGGCGCCGGGGAGCATGCGAGCACCCCGGTCGGCGACGGGCGAACGCTGGTCGGTCGCGGGGTGCGCGCCGCAGGCGACCGGCTCGGGGTGCTGCTGCTGCTGACCACGGGCGCCCCCGACGAGCCGCTGCTGCTGATCCTGGAGCGGGCGGCGCCGGTGATCGCGCTGGCGTTGGTCGGCGAGCGGGCTGCGCTCGAGGCGAGCCGCCGGGCACGGGACGCCCTGCTCGTCGACCTGATCACCCGGCCCGCGCCCGCCCCCGCCGAGGCCGAGCAGCAGCTCCGCCTCGCCGGGATCAGCCCGGACCGCCCGTACACGGTTGCGGTGGCCCGCCCGGACTCGGACGTCCCCCGGACCAGGGCCGCGATCGAGCAGATGCGGTTGCCGTCGGGCACCGTCGTCGCCGAGCACGGGTCCCGGGTGATCGCGGTGGTTCCCGGTCTGGACCCGGATGCGCTGATCGCGCGGTGGGCGCAGCCCGACACCGCGCCGACGGTCGGCGTCTCCGATCCGGCGCGCGGCGGGCAGGCCCTCGCCCGGGCGTACACGCAGGCGCAGCAGACGGTGGACGTGCTGGAGACGTTGGGGCGGCAATCCCGGATCGCAGCGTCGTCCCGGCTGGGGGTCTACCGGATCCTGCTCAGCCGCACCGGCCGCGAGGAGCTGGCCGCGATCACCGAGCAGATGCTGGGGCCGCTGCTGCGGGAGGAGCGGCAGCGTGGGGTGCCGCTACTGGACACCCTCGCCTCCTACCTGGACCACAACCGCAGGCACGCGGCGACCGCGGCGGACCTCGCGATCCACGCCAACACCCTCTACCAGCGGCTGGAGTCCATCGACCGGCTCATCGGGAAGAAGTGGCGGGATCCGGATCGAGCGCTGGATCTGCAGTTGCTGCTCCGGCTGCGCTCCGGTGCGCTCCGGCTGGACGACGGCTGAGCCGTCCGGTGTCATGACGGCTGAGCCGTCCGGTGTCACGACGGCTGAGCGCGACGACCAGGACCGCGGCGAGCAGCAGCACCGCGCCGACCACCCACAGGCCTGCCTTGGCGCTGCCGGTCAGGTCGGTCAGCCACCCGGTGACGTAGGGGGCGCCGAACCCGGACAGGTTGCCGATCGAGTTGATCATCGCGATGCCCGCCGCGGCGGCGACCCCGGACAGGAAGGTCGTCGGCAGGTACCAGAAGACGGGGATCGCGCACAGCACACCGATCGCGGTCAGCGACACGACCGCCATCACCGCGAACGGCGAGTTCAGGTACAGCGCAACGGGAATGGACACCGCGGCAAGCAGCGATGGCGCGGCGACGTGCCAGATGCGTTCCCCGGTGCGGTCGGAGTGCCTGCTCCAGAACACCATCGCGATGCCACCGATCACGAACGGCACGGCGACGATCAGCCCGGTCTCGAACACCGTGAAGTCGGTGTTGAACGTCTCCTTGAATCCGGCGACGATCGTCGGCAGGAAGAAGCTCAACGCGTAGAGGCCGTAGGTGACGCCGAAGTAGACGACGCCGAGCGCGATGACCCGCGGGTTGCGCAGCGTCTGCCACACCGGGGTGGTGTGCTCGTCCGCGGCGGACGCCTTCTCGGCGTCCATGGTGCGCACCAACCAGTTCCGTTCGTCGGCGTCGAGCCACGTCGCCTGATGCGGCTTGTCGGTGAGGTAGAACCAGGTCACGACCGCAAGCAGGACCGCGGGCAGGCCCTCGACGAGGTACATCAACCGCCAGCCGGACAGCCCGAACAACCCGTCGCCCCATTGCATGATCGCGGTCGAGAGCGGGGCACCGATCGCCGACGACGCGGGCAGGGTGAGCAGGAAGATGCCCATCAGCCGCACCCGGTACTTCGCGGGGAACCAGAACGTCAGGTACAGCAGGACGCCGGGGAAGAAGCCCGCCTCGGCGACGCCGAGCAGGATCCGCACGATGTACAGCGAGGTGACGTTCGGCACGAAGGCCATCGCGGCGGCGAGGATGCCCCAGGTGAACATGATCCTGGCGATCCACATCCGGGCGCCGAATTTGTGCAGCGCCAGGTTCGACGGCACCTCGAAGATCAGGTAGCCGACGAAGAACAGTCCCGACGCCAGACCGAACATCGTCGCGGTCATCCCGAGTTCGTCGCTCATCGTGAGTTTCGCGAACCCGATGTTGGTGCGGTCCAGGTAGTTGACGAAGTACAGGATCGCGAGGAACGGGATCAGGCGGCGCGCGACCTTGCCGACGACGCGCCGTTCGAGGGCGGCGTCGTCACGGTCGGCGCCCGTCGGCGCGGCTGCGGTCGGCATGGGTGGAGCTCCTGGTGAACGCGACGGGGAATCGGACATCACCCGTGACCGTGGGAAACCCTACGAAGCCGCTGGTGCGCCCACCACGGAGAAACCCTCCACCGTGCGCCACGGCCGATGGAGCGATTCTCCATGTGATGATCCGACAGCGCAGCTCCTCCCGAATCTGGTGCTCATCAGGCCGCCGATGCGCCCGAATCAGCGATCACGATGATCAGTCACCGGGGTGCGGGGCCCGAACTTCGGCTTGACGGCCTGGCCGCTCACCTCCAGCAGCCGGATCACCCGATACCGGTGCGGCCGCAGCGGCTCAAGGTAGGCGACCATGCCGGGGTCGTCGAGGGGCCGCCCGAGCAGCGACCAGCCGACGACGGCGGCGAGGTGGAAGTCGCCGACCGACAGCGCATCGGCGTCACCGAGCGCCCGCTGCGCGACCTCGGCGGCCGTCCACGGCCCGATCCCCGGCACCACCCGCAGTCGGGCCTCGGCATCACCCGGGTTCATCCCCACCGCCTGCTCGAGCCGGTCTGCGACCGCGGCGGCGGTCACGATGGCGCGGGACCGCTTCGGGTCGACACCGGCGCGGTGGTACTCCCACGACGGGATGCGGCGCCACACCGGCGCGGGCGGCGGCACCCGCATCCCCGCAGGGACGGGACCGGGTGCGACGCCACCGTGCGCGGCGACGAGCCTGCGCCACGACGCGTGGGCAGCGATGCCGTGCACCTTCTGCTCGAGGATCGCGGGCACCAGCGCCTCGAATACCCGTCCGGTGCGGGGGATCCGCAGCCCAGGAAGGCGGCGATGCGCCTCGATCAACTTGGGATGCTCCGGCGCGAAATCGGTTGCCGCGCCGCACTCACCGAGCAGGTCGGGCAGGCTGTCGACAAACTCGACGGCGCCCTCGCCCCACGCCCGGCAGTGCACCGAGGTCGCATCCTGCTGCACGAGCCGGTAGCTGACCGGCCCCGTCGGCATCAGCGACGTCCGCCACAGCGCACCGTCCGCGGTGACCCGATGGCAGGGGTCGGCGCGCCCCCGCCCCAGCGTCGACAGCGACGCGGCGAGGAGCAGCGGGCGGTCACTTCGGTGGACGGTCTCCACCGACGCGCCCCACCCGGAGGCGGCAACGGACATGACTCCACGATAGGCACGTCCTCGGCCGTGACCGGCCACACAGTGGCGGACGTCATGCAACGCCCTGTCCGGCCCGGGACGTTCGGCCCTGTCGCGGCCGGGGTCCGGTGCCGAAGGCTGACCACCGGACCCGCGATCGACGCGGGGAGCGGGAGGACGAGATGAGCACCGTGATGGACGGATCGACCTACGACAGCTGGTACCTCGACCCCGACCGGCACTGCGCGCAGACCCCGCAGGAGTGGTGGTTCCCGCCGGTGCGGGCGTCGAAGGAGACGACGGCGCGGGTCGCCGCACTGTGCGTGGACTGCCCGGTCCGCGGACAGTGCGCGGACGACGCCCGCGCGTGCGACGACCGGCACGGCATCCGGGCCGGGGTCGACCTGGGGCACGTCGCCGGACCCGACCGGCTGGCGGTACTGACCCGGATCGCGCTCTCCCGCAGGCCCGGCGCCGAGCCGATCGCGGTCGGCCGCGAGGGATACCGCACCGCGCCCGCCCGCCTCATCCATATGCCGAAAGTCTCAGGGAAGTAGGCAGATTCGCGATGTCACGGGTCGGCCCGGTAGGAGGCGGCGGACCGCCCGTGCCCGGCCTCCCTGGTGATGTGATCCACCAGCGGCTGCGTCCGGTACTTCACCGGCGTCGTCAACGCGAGGGTGGTGGACGTGTGGGCGACCCCGTCGACGCTCAGAATCCCCTCGAGGACATGGAGGAGTTCCTCGTGTGACGGTGCCGCGATGCGGATCAGCAGATCCTCGCGGCCGGTGGTGGTGTGCACCTCGAGCACCTCGGGGATGGCGCGCAGGTCCTCAATCACCGCCTGCAACCGACCCTGCACGGTCTCGGCACCGACGAACGCCTGCACCGGCAACCCGAGCGTCGACAGGTCCACCTCGGGGCGGTACCCGGTGACCACTCCCGACTCCTCGAGTCGCCGCATCCGGGACGCGATGGTGTTGCGGGCGACGCCCAGCCGACCTGCGAGGTCCATGATCTGGGCACGCGGGTCGTCGGTTAGCTCCTGGAGCAGAGCCGCGTCGAGCTTGTCGATACTGATCACCATGCTGACCTCCCGAGAGTGATGCGCATCACAACTAGTCATCCTGTCACGCTGTTTCGGCAACTGTTGACGCCCCCTGCACCCGGACCAATTATTGCTGCACCGAGCGAACGAAATGTCGCCGGTGACGATACAGCGCAAGGAACAGGTGACCGCAGATGACCGAACTCGACGATCGCCCGGGCACCGCCGTCACCCCCGGCGCCGCCGTCGCGACGCCCTACGACCTCGACGACCGCTACCGGCCCGGATCCGGGCCGATGCTGTTGACCGGTGTCCAGGCCATCGCCCGCCTGCTCGTCGAGCAGCACCTGCGTGATCTCCGCGCGGGACACCGCGTCGCCACCTTCGTCTCGGGCTACCAGGGCAGCCCCCTCGGTGGCGTCGACAAGATGTTGCACGGCATGCCGACGGTGCTCGCCGAGCACGACATCACCTTCGTTCCCGGCCTGAACGAGGAACTCGCCGCCACCGCGGTCTGGGGCAGCCAGGCCGACCTGACCCCGTTCGGCGGCACCGCCACCCACGACGGCGTCGTCGGCGTCTGGTACGGCAAGGGCCCCGGCGTCGACCGCGCGACCGACGCGCTGCGGCACGCCAACATGTACGGGGTCAGCGCCCGCGGCGGCATGCTGCTGCTCGTCGGCGACGACCCCGCCTCGAAGTCGTCGACGGTGCCCGCGGTCAGTGAGCGCTCCCTCGCCGCCCTCGGCATTCCGGTCCTGTTCCCCCGGAACGCCGCCGAACTGGTGACGCTGGGCATGCACGGCATCGCCCTGTCCCGGGCGTCGGGGTGCATCGTCGCGCTCAAGATCGTTGCCGATGTCGCCGACGGCGCGTGGACGGTCGACGGATCGGTCTCGAACCTCGACATCACCGTCCCCGAGATCGACTGGGAGGGGCGGCCGTTCACGTACCTGCAGCGGCCGATGGCCGTCCCGACGGACAGCGTGATCGCGGAGGCCGACCTGTACGGCCCGCGGGCCGAGATCGTCCGCGCCTACGGTGCCGCCAACCACCTGGACGTCGTCGAGGTCGACCCGTCCGCCGCGCGAATCGGATTCGCCGCGACCGGAACCACGTTCGATGCCCTGCGCCAGGCGCTGCTCGATCTCGGTGTCGACGAACAGGCGATGCACCGCGCCGGAATCCGGTTGCTGCGCATCGGGATGCCCACCCCCCTCGGCGCCGACCGGGTCCGCGAGTTCGCGGCGGGCCTCGACCGCGTCATCGTCGTCGAGGACAAGACCGCGTTCGTCGAGACCCAGGTCCGCGAGATCCTCTACGGCACCGACCACGCCCCGCAGATCCTCGGCAAGAAGGACTCCGCGGGGAGCCCGTTGATGCCGGTCGACGGCGAGCTGACCGCAGGACGGCTGCTCGGCCCGCTGCGCCGCGTCCTGCGCGATGTCGTGGAACTGACCAGGCCGCTGCCGCCGCAACTCTCGCTTGAGGTGCTGCCGACCACGCGGACCCCGTACTTCTGCAGCGGCTGCCCACACAACCGGTCCACCGCGCTTCCGGAGGGGTCGATCGGCGGCGGCGGCATCGGCTGCCACACCATGGTCACCATCTCCAACCGGGAGGACAGCGCGGTCACCGGGCTCACGCAGATGGGCGGCGAGGGCAGCCAGTGGATCGGGCAGGCCCCGTTCACCGACATTCCGCACCTGTTCCAGAACGTCGGCGACGGCACCTTCTTCCATTCCGGCCAGCTCGCCGTGCAGGCGTGTGTGGCCGCCGGGGTGAACATCACCTACAAGCTGCTCTATAACGAGGTCGTCGCGATGACCGGAGCCCAGGACGCCGAGGGCATGCTCACCGTCGCGCAGCTGACGCACAAGCTGTCCACCGAGGGCGTCAAGCGAATCGTCATCTGCGCCGACGAACCCAAGCGGCATAACAGGAAGCAGCTCGCGAAGGGCACCCTGCTGTGGCACCGGGACCGGCTCGATGAGGCGCAGCGGATGCTCCGCGACGTCGAGGGCGTCACCGTGCTGATCTACGACCAGCACTGCGCGGCCGACGCGCGCAGGCAGCGCAAGCGCGGCACCCTGCCCGCGCGCACCACCCGCGTGGTGATCAACGAGGCGGTGTGCGAGGGCTGCGGCGACTGCGGCACCAAGTCGAACTGCCTGTCCGTGCAGCCGGTCGAGACCGAGTTCGGCCGCAAGACGCGGATCGACCAGACCTCCTGCAACACCGACTACAGCTGCCTGGACGGCGACTGCCCATCGTTCGTCACCGCCGAGCAGGTACCGGGGACGAGCACGCCGGCCGGGAAGTCCCGGCCCGTCCCGCCCGCGGTCGCCGCACCGGACCTGCCCGCGCCGGTCGGCACCCGGAACGTCTACCTCGTCGGCATCGGCGGCACCGGCATCGTCACCGTCAACCAGGTGCTCGCCACGGCCGCGCTGCGCGCCGGCTACGAGGTCGAGTCCCTCGACCAGATCGGCCTGAGCCAGAAGGCCGGACCGGTGGTCTCGCACCTGCGCTTCTCCACCGGGGCGCTGGAGCCGTCGAACCGGCTCACCCCGGGCAGCGCCGACGCGATCATCGCGTTCGACCTGCTGACCGCCGCCGACCCGAAGAACCTCGGCTACGGCGACCCGGCGAGCACCGCCGTCGTCGCATCCACCAGCCGGACGCCGACCGGGGACATGGTGTACGACAAGGATGTTCGGCATCCGGACGAGCAGCTGCTCGTGGCCCGGCTGGGATCCGTGTCGGCATCGATGGCCTCGTTCGACGCGCTGGCCGCCGCCGACGTCCTGTTCGGCACCACCGCGGCCGCGAACTTCCTGCTGATCGGCGCCGCCGTCCAGAGCGGCGGGCTGCGCCTGCCCGCCGGGGCGATCGAGGAGGCGATCGGGATCAACGGGGTCGCCGTCGACACCAACATCGCCGCCTTCCGGTGGGGTCGGGCCGCGGTCGCCGCGCCGGACGACTTCCGTGCCGCGACCCAGCGCGCCGAACGCGCACCGAAACCCGTTCCCGCACACCTGCTGTCCGGAACGTCGGTCGACGGGGAGGTGCGGCGTCTGGTCGGGCTGCGCGCCGGACAACTCATCGACTTCCAGTCGGAGGCGGTCGCCCGCCGGTACGTCGATGCGGTGCAGGCGGTGTGGGCGGCGGAACGCGCGGTCACCGACCGCACCGAGTTCAGCGAGGCCGTCGCGCGTGGCCTGTACAAGTTCACCGCATACAAGGACGAGTACGAGGTCGCGCGTCTGCTCGTCGATCCCGACTTCGTCGCGGCCGTGCAGGATCAGGTTCCTGGCGGGGCGAAGCTCACCTACCGGCTGCACCCGCCTGCCCTGCGGGCGCTCGGTCGCAGCAGGAAGATCGGCCTCGGACCGAAGTCTCAGGTGGCGCTGAAGGTCCTGGCGAAGGGGAAGGTGCTGCGGGGCACCCGACTGGATCCGTTCGGCTACGCCCACGTCCGGAAGGTCGAGCGCGAACTGCTCGCGCACTACACCGCGACGGTGCGGGGGCTGGCGGGCACGCTGACCGCCGAGGGCTACGACCGCGCCGTCGAGATCGCGGGGCTGCCGGACCTGGTCCGCGGCTACGAATCCGTCAAGCTCGGGAACGTCGAGGTGTACCGGGAGCGGATGCGCGACCTCGGCGTCGCGTTCTGACCCGCCCATCCCCGAACGGGCGGTTACCGGAGCATCGGCCGAGTGGCCCGCCCGGTAGCCGCCCGTTCGACGGATCGGAGGAAACCCGTCAGCTGCCGAACGGCAGGGTGCCCGGCTGGATCTGGTATCCGCTGCTGCCCGCGGCGACGTTGCCGGTGGCTCCGAGAATCGCGTTGATCACGGTGGTGAGCATGGGTGTCCTTTCGTCGGGTCGGCCCGCCAGGATGAATCGGACCGCCCGTCACGGTATTGCCGACAGCCGCCGCTGTCGACCGTCCGGCCGAGGCCGGTTGCCGCCTGGCAGGGTGGAGGGCATGTGCGAGACACCCGACACCACGACCCCGGACGACCGGCAGGCCGACGTCGATGCGGTGGTCCGTTTCCGCAACGACCACGGACTGGACCGCATCGTCGATGTGCACACCCACTTCATGCCGAAGCAGGTGATGGACAAGGTGTGGGCGTACTTCGACTCCGCCGGGCCGCTGACCGGGGTGGTGTGGCCGATCCAGTACCGGCACGACGAGGACGTCCGGCTGGACCGGCTGCGGTCGTACGGCGTGCACGCGTTCACGTCGATGATCTATCCGCACAAGCCGGACATGGCCGCCTGGCTGAACCAGTGGGCGGTGGAGTTCGCGGCACGTAATCCCGACTGCCTGCACACCAGCACCTTCTACCCGGAACCGAGCGCCCCCGGCTATGTCGCCGACGCCCTCGCCTCCGGCGCGCGAGTGTTCAAGTCGCACATTCAGGTTGGCGACTACGATCCCAACGATCCGCTGCTGGACGAGGTCTGGGGTCAACTGCAGGATGCGGGCACCCCGATCGTCATCCACTGCGGTTCCGGCCCGGCGCCGGGGCGATTCACCGGTCCGGACCGGATCGAGACGCTGCTGGCCCGGTTCCCCCGGCTGCCGCTGGTCATCGCGCACATGGGGATGCCGGAGTACACGGCGTTCCTCGACCTCGCCGACCGGTACGAGTCGGTCATGCTGGACACGACGATGGCGTTCACCGACTTCATCGGCGACATGGCGCCGTCCGATCCCGCCGACGCGGGACGCCTGCGCGACCTCGGTGACCGGATCCTGTTCGGCAGCGACTTCCCGAACATTCCGTACCCGTACGTGCACGCGCTCGAGGCGGTCGCGCGTCTCGGCATCGGCGACGCATGGGTGCGCGGGGTGTGCCACGACAATGCGGCCCGGATATTCGGTCTCTGACACCGAATCCCGCTCAGAACAGGGTCAGTTCCTTCGCATCGGCGGGCAGGTCGAACAGGCCGGGCTCGGATTCGGCTGCCCTTGCCGGCGTCCGGCGCTGGCGCGTCTTCTTCGCGGGCGAGGCGGGGGCCACCGGCGCCGCGGACGGGACGTGCGGCGCGGTCCGGGTCGGCGTGTGCACGGCCGTTGCCGCAATGGCGCGGGCGGCCTCACCGGCGAGCCGGTCCGCCTCCTCGTTGTAGTGGTTGCCGACATGGCCGCGGACCCACCGGAACCGCACCGGCCCGGTCCGGTCGGCCAGCGCCTGGTCGATATCGCGGATCAGGTCGACGTTCTTGACCGGATCTCCGGACGAGGTGCGCCACCCCTTCCGCTTCCAGCCTGCCACCCACTCGGATGCGCACTTGATCGCGTACTGCGAGTCGGATTCGATCAGCAACGGCTCGTCACCGGGATGCGCCAGGATCGCCTCAAGCAGCGCGCGCAACTCGGCAATCTGGTTGGTCCCCGACCGCTCGCCACCCGACCTGCTTGGGCCGAAATGATTCACCCAGGCCCAGCCGATCGCGCCACCGGGATTCCGCAGGCAGGAGCCGTCCGTACTGACGATGATCACGGTTGTACACCTTACGGTGACGGACCGACAAACGGGGCGGGGGTGGCCGATCCCACTTTCCTGGCGCGCGCGGCGCCGCCTACTCGCCGACGAACTCGGGCGGGCGCTTCTCGAGCATTGCCGCGACGGCTTCGTGATGGTCCCGGGTGTGGTGGGCAAGCGCCTGCATCGCCGCGGACAGTTCCAGCAGCGATTCGAGGCTCTGGTGTTGGCCCTCGCGGAGCAGCTTCTTCGTCATCCGCAGCGCCTGCGGCGGGTTCGCCGCCACCCGCTCGGCGAGGGCCTGCGCGGTGGCCGCCAGGTCGTCGGGGTCGACGACCCGCGAGACCAGGCCCCAGTCGAGTGCGGTCTGGGCGTCGATCGCATCGCCGGTGAACGCCATCTCCGCGGCCCGCGCCAACCCGACCGCGCGGGGCAGCAGCCAGGCGCCGCCGTCGCCGGGGATGAGGCCGAGCTTGACGAAGCTCTCCGCGAACCGCGCCGCGGACGACGCGACCCGCATGTCGCACATCAGTGCCAGGTCGCAGCCCGCTCCGATGGCCGGGCCGCCCACCGCCGCGATCACCGGCACCTCGCAGTGGTACAGCGCCAGCGGGATGCGCTGGATGCCCCGCCGGTAGCCGTCCCGCACCTCGGCGGGGGCGCCCCCGAACATTCCCGCGCGGTCCCGCATGTGCTTGACGTTGCCGCCGGACGAGAAGGCGGGCCCGTTCGCGGCGAGCACCACGACGCGGACGGTGCCGTCCGCGTTGACCGCGGCGATGGCGTCCTCGAACGCCTGCACCATGTCCGGCTCGGAGATGACGTTGCGGGTCTCGGGCCGGTTCATCGTCCAGGTGACGATGCCGCCGTCCCGCCGGATGTCGATCGCGCCGCTCATGGGTCTCACCGTAGGGCGAGCACGCCGCCGCCGCTACGCGACCTGCACCAGGTAGCCGTGCGCCGCCGCGACGGCAGCGGACCGCACGCCGCCGCCCTGAACGACCAGGCCGGCAGCGAGCGCCGGATCCTCCGTGGTGGCGCGGCGCCAGCCCCGGTCGGCGAGCGCGAGCACATACGGCAGGGTCGCGTTGGTCAGCGCGAACGTCGACGACCGCGGCACCGCGCCGGGCATGTTGGCCACGCAGTAGAACAGCGACTCGTGCACCGGGAACGTCGGGGCATCGTGCGTGGTCGGATGGGTGTCTTCGAAGCACCCGCCCTGGTCGACGGCGATGTCCACCAGCACCGACCCCGGCCGCATCCGGGAGACCAGCTCGTTCGACACCAGTTTGGGGGCACGGGCACCGGGGATCAGGACCGCGCCGATCACCAGATCCGCGTCGAGAACGGCCCGCTCGAGGTCGTAGCGGGTGGACGCGAGGGTACGGACCCGGCCGTCGTAGCTGGCGTCGAGTTCCCGCAGCCGCGCCGGGTTGACGTCGAGGACGGTGACGGCGGCGTGCATCCCGACCGCGATCGCCGTCGCGTTCTGCCCGGCGACACCGCCGCCCAGCACCACGACATCCGCCGGGCGGACACCGGGAACACCGCCCATCAACACGCCGCGTCCACCGGAGGATGCCATCAGGTGATGAGCACCGACCTGCGGCGCGAGCCGGCCAGCGACCTCGCTCATCGGGGCAAGGAGCGGCAGAGTTCCGTCCGCGGTGCGGACGGTCTCGTAGGCGATCGCCGTCGTGCCTGCGGCCAGCAACGCATCGGTGCATTCGCGGGACGCGGCAAGGTGCAGATAGGTGAACAGCACCTGATCGCCACGCAACCGTAAATACTCCTCGGGGACCGGTTCTTTCACCTTGAGGATCAGGTCGGAATCGGCCCAGGTGGAGTCCGCATCGGGGGCGATGTGCGCGCCGGCGAGGCGGTAGTCCCGATCGGCCAGCGAGGACCCGGTTCCCGCGCCGGTCTCGACGAGCACCCGGTGCCCATGGTCGACGAGCGCGTTGACGCCCGCGGGGGTGGCAGCGACACGGTACTCGTGGTTTTTGAGTTCACGGGGGATTCCGATCCTCATGGTGGTACCTCGGGTTCGGTGGTGATCTCGGGCGGCGCCTTCCACCAGTATGCTAGGGAAGCAGTCTGTCCAACAACGGGTTCGAAAAGATCCGATGCGGATCGAGGTCGTTGTACTCGGCCCGCGCGGAGTCCCAGTCGTCGCCGACCGGAACGCCGTCCCGGTAGGTCTGCGGGATCACCGCCTCGATGGTCTCGGGGTCCAGGAACCCCGCCTCGTCGGTGAACGCCCACCCCTTGGCCCACTCCGGCCGGAACGTGGCGTAGTCACCGCGGTAGTTGCTCCGCATGAACCGCTCCATCTCCCGGAAATACGCGGGCATCCCCGGTGTCCCCGGGACGCCGACGACGTTCATCCAGATCGCGGTGTCCCACTCCGGATGGTCGGGGCGCGGCCGCAGCGCCGAGATCGTCGGCGGGCCGGACGATTCCACCGTCACCTCGGTCGGGTCGTCGAGTCCGCACAGCCGGAGCTCGAACGGCCCGTTGATCGGGTACCGACCCTCGGCTCGGAGCTCCTGCTGACGGGTGTGGTGCCAGCTGACGAACTCGTGGATGACGCGGGCGATGTTGGCCCGCTTGGTGATCACCACCCCGCCACCGGCGGTCATCCGCAGGGTGGTGGCCCGGAGGTAGAACTGGACGTCCTTGGACCAGCCCCACAGGTCGTGGCCGCCGGTGGCAGCGAGCCCGGCCTGGAAGGTCGCCAGCTGGGTCTGACCGAACAGCGGGGTCGCCGATCCGACACCCGACACGATCTGGCCGAGCAGGTCGGTGAGCGGCTTCGGGATCGAATCGGAGTACGGGTAGTTGTACGGCCCGGTCACCTCCCGCGACTGCGGCGGCTTGGTCGGGGTCGGTGTCCACACCTTGAGGTACGGGGTGTCGGTGAATGGGAACCAGATCGCCTCCACCCGGCCCGATCGGGCAACGAAGCGCTCAAAGGTGCGACCGGGAGATCCGGGCGGAGCGAACAGTTCGCGCCACGGGATGTCGGTGCGCGATTCGCAGCGCAGCCGGTAGTTCGGTCCGGCCTGCAGCGTGACCTCGGTGATGAAGACCCGGCCAAGGTGGGTAAGCAGCGGCCGGATCTGCGGGTCGGCACGCGGGAACTCGCGCAGCACGTATTCGCGGCGGGTGTCGTCCCACACGACCGCCGTCAGTGCCGTGACGAGGTTGCTGATCGAGCCGAACGACGCACCGGGAAGGACCGCTTCGCCGTCCGCGGGCAGGGTGGCGCCGTGCGCGTCGATCGCGAGGACGCCCGCGATCGACAGTTCCCCGATCGCGGGCGAGTTGGCCCAGCCCAGCCCGTTGTCCTGCAGTGCGGTCAGCACCGACATCAGCAGTGCTCCCGCCCCAGCCGTCACCGTGGCCCGGCCGGGTTCGGCGGACGGCGCGACCGTGACGTGGTTCAGCCGGGTCAGGGTGTCCACGAGGACGACCCTCTCGACGTTCTGGCCCGGAACCAGGGTCAGTGGGCTCCAGCCGTGCATGGTGCCGCGCGGCCGCAGCCGGTATCCGTGGGCGTGCGCCCAGTTGGCCAGCCGCACGACGTCCCGCGCGTCCGCCGGCGTGCACGTCCACACGTCGTCGAAGACGATCTCGCGAACCCAGTTCTCGTAGCCCTGCTGGAACAGCGGGATGCCGTCGGGGAAGTCGGGCGGGGGCGGCAGCGTGACGCCGGGGGCGTCGGAGGAGAGCGCGGCGGCGGGCGCCCAGCCCGTGGTCGTCAGCGCGGCCGCTCCCGCGGCCGCGGCGAGGAAGCCCCGCCGGGTGAGCTCCGGTCCAGTCATGAGGAACAACATAGATCATTTCGATGCCAGTGGCGTCGAAATGGCGGATGCGGGAGACCGGGCGACCGCCGCACCCGCGTGTTGTACTGGAGCGCATCGGTGTTGCCCGAACCCCATTCGAGGAGGCGCCATGACGGACCTGGACGCGGGCGCCGACCCGGCTCCGCCCCCGGCGCCGCACCGCGGGTGGCCGGTCGTCGCGATCGTCGCGATCGCCATCCTGGTTTTCCTCGTCGGCGGCGCGGGCGGCGCCTACCAGGGCAAACTCGCCGAGGTCCAGAAGAACGACAACGCCTCCTTCCTGCCCGGGTCCGCGGAGTCCACCGTTGCCGCGAACGAGGCAGCGGAATTCGTCACCGTCCAGACCATCCCCGGGTTCGTCGTCTTCCATCGGGACGGCCCGCTCACCGATCAGGACCGCGCGTCGATCGCGCGGGCCGCCGCGGTCGTCGCCGGGGTGGACGGGGTCGACGCCACCGGGATGACCCCCACCCAGTACTCGGCCGACGGCACCACCGCCGCGCTGTACGTCCCCCTCGTCGCGAAGTCGAACGGCACCGACGTCAGCGGCGACCGGCTCGCCGACACCGAGCAGCAGGTGATGGACGCAGCGAAGGCGGCAGCGACCGCGGACCTCGAGGTGCTGCCTGCGGGCCCCGGCGGACTGCTGGTGGCGTTCATCGACGCATTCGAGGGGCTCGACAGCACCCTGCTGCTTGCCGCGGTGCTGGTGGTGATCGCGATCCTGCTCGTCGTGTACCGCTCCCCGGTGCTGTGGTTCTTCCCGCTGCTCTCGGCCGGTCTGGCACTGGGGTTGTCGTCGATGCTCGTCTACTTCCTCGCGAAGGCGGACGTCCTGACCCTGACCGGGCAGAGCCAGGGCATCCTGATGGTGCTCGTCCTCGGCGCAGGCACCGACTACGCCCTGCTGCTCATCGCCCGCTACCGCGAGGAGTTGCACCGCTATCCGAGCCGATTCGACGCCATGATCCGGGCGTGGCGCGAATCCGCGCCCGCGATCACGGCCTCCGCCGTGACGGTGGTCCTCGGCCTGCTGTGCCTTGGCTTCTCGGAACTCAACTCCAACAAGGGCCTCGGGCCGGTCGCGGCGATCGGAATCGGCTGCACCTACCTGGTGATGATGACGTTCCTGCCGGTGTTCCTCGCGCTGGCAGGCCGCTGGGTGTTCTGGCCGCGAATTCCCCGTGTCGACCGGGCCGCGGATCTGGCCACCCACGGCATGTGGGGGCGGATCGCCGCCGCCGTCGGCCGCCGCGACCGGCCCGCGTGGATCGGGGCCACCGCCCTGCTCGTCATCCTGTGTGCGGTCGGGATCGGCAGCCTCAACACTGGCGGCCTGACCTCCTCCGAGAACTTCACCAATACCCCCGACGCCGTTGCGGGCCAGCGGATCTACGACGAACACTTCGATCCCGGCACCGGCGCGCCCGCGGTAATCGTGACGAACGCCGACGCCGTCGATGCCGTGATGGCTGCCGCGGCAGCCACTCCGGGAGTCGCCCCCGGACCGGGATCGGTGTGCCTGCAGATCGACTACACCAAACTGGCACAGCTGGCGAAACTTGGCGCCGGCGACGGCGGCGACGCCCGAACAGGCTGCCCCCCGGACATTCTCACGGTCGCACCGATCGACGGGCGGACGATCGTCAACGTGACACTCGCCGACGCCTACGACTCACCGGAGGCCATGGACACCGTCCACCGACTGCGGGACGCGGTGCACGCCGTTCCCGGCGCCGACGCGCTGGTCGGCGGCAATACCGCGGCCACCGTTGACGTCAAGGCCGCGTCGGTGCGGGACCGCAACGTGATCATCCCGATCGTGCTTGTCGTCATCTTTGTGGTGCTGGCACTGCTCCTCCGGGCGCTGCTTGCTCCGGTGATTCTCATTGCGACGGTGGTGCTTTCGTTCGCCGCAACGCTTGGCGTGTGCGGCTTCTTCTTCGCCCATGTCTTCCATTTCGCGGGGGCCGACCCCGCGTTCCCGCTGTTCGCGTTCGTCTTCCTCGTCGCGCTCGGCATCGACTACAACATCTTCCTGATGACCCGCGTCCGCGAGGAGACGCACCGGCACGGCACCCGGTCCGGGGTGCTGCGCGGCCTTGCGGTCACCGGCGGCGTCATCACCTCCGCGGGCATCGTGCTCGCCGCGACCTTCGCGGTCCTCGGCGTGCTCCCGCTGGTGTTTCTCGCGGAGGTCGGGTTCGCGGTCGCGTTCGGCGTCCTCCTGGACACCATCATCGTCCGCAGCGTGCTGGTGCCCGCGCTCGCGCACGACATCGGCAGGCGGATCTGGTGGCCGTCCGCCTTGTCCCGATCCGGGCACTGACCCGCGACGCGCCGGTCTTTTCATACCCCGTGCAGAATCGCCGCCACTGCGGCACACTCGGTCACGGTCACCACCTTCCGTCGGGGGAGTTCTCCACACGAAAAGGAGTGTCATGCCGCCACGTTTCCGTTCGCACCGACTGCGTCGTCTCACCCTGTCCGCGCTGATCACCGCAGCAGCCGCGGCCACCCTGCCTGCCACCGCACACGCCGACATCACCCCGACCACCCTGGTCAACGGCGTCCTGTCGACGATCGGCGGATGTCAGTCCCCGGTCCGGGCCGCGATCGTCGGGTGCACCCAGACCGAGACCCTGACCACGCAGTTCCCGGTCAATCTCGACCTCAACCAGCTCGGCACCAACATCGTGGTGCTCGGCGCCGGGCTGTTCCCGGACGGCACGATGCGTCCGGTACTGGTGTCGCGGCTGCAGGCCGCCCTTCAGGTCGCGAACCGGTATCCGCTGTCACCGATCATCGTGAGCGGCGGGGTGCCGCGGAACGGGGTCACCGAGGCCCGCGCGATGCGGGAATGGCTCGTCGCGAACGGCGTCCCCTGGTTCCGGATCACCGAGGAGGGCACCTCGCGCTCGACCGTCGAGAACGCGCGGAACACCAACTCCATCCTCGCCGATCGCGGTGCCGCTGGCGCCGTCGTGGTGACCTCGCCCGACCACCTGGAGCGGGCCATGATCGACTTCCGGACCGCCGTCGCGGGCAGGATCCCGATCGCGGGGGTCGTCGCGCCGCACTGAGCCGCCCGCCTGAACGACGAAGGGGCCGGACCGGGCATCGCCCGGTCCGGCCCCTCACGTGCGGTTGTCAGCTGCCGTTGCTGATGACGCCGCTGATCACGTCGGCGATGAAGCCGGACGGGTTCTCGATGATGGCGGAGCCCGCCGAACCGGTGGTGCCGCCCTCGCCGTCCGACGAGCCGAACCCGAGGTCGGCGGAGCCGGTGGACACGGCCTCACCGGGGTTGAGGTTGCGGACCGTGACGAACGCGCCGAAAGGGTTGAACTTCTGGGTGGTGCCGAAGCCCGACACGTCGAAGCTGACACCCGTGTCGAAGACGTTTCCTGCCTCGGCGGACTTCGGCACCAGGTAGGTGACGTCGAGGGTGAGGGTCTTCGAGCCGGTCTTCGAGATGAGCCATCCGGCGTCGGTGACGGTGACGCGCTTGTCGTTGACGTCGACCTGCGGGGTGACCGACTCGGCCTTGCTACCACCGATCAGGTGCCATGCGGTGACCTTGGCGCTGCCCTTGACGTACTGGAAGCCCTCGGGATGGAAGTCGTTGATCTTCGTGATGTAGCGATCGAGGGCGTTGTTCACGGAGAGGGTGGTGCGGAGAGTGACCTTCTGGCCGGGAGCCACGGTGCCGTCCCCGACCACGGACCGGGTGACGGTGATGTTGTCGGTGGTCTTGGTGGCCGTGTGCGGCTTCTGCGCGGCGGCCGCGGCGCTGGTCTTGTCGGACTCGGGTGCCGCGGTGGCGGTGCCGGCGCCGACGGCAAGGCCACCGGCGAGCAGGGCGGTCGCGGCGACGACGGACACGGCGCGACGGAGCGAAGAGCGGGACATGCATTTCCTCCAGGTCAAGGTCTCACACCGACGCCCCCGGGTTCGCTGCCCCGTTGCCGCCTATCGACACATGGGCCGCTACCTGGGAAGTCGGATTCGCCAACTGTATCGGTCAGATGTCCAGTTCTGTGTCAATTGTTCATAATGAATGCCAGTGACCGCCATCACGTCTCCGCGCCTGCTCCGGTTGCGTCGGCCCGCATCGACGCCTAAGGTGGGGCGCCATGACGCGCATTCTCGTAGTTCGCCGCCGTAGCGGGGTCTGATTCGGACCGACCCCTCGCTGCGGGTCGTTGAGCTACGCGTTGGTCCTCCCTTTCCATCCAGGAAGACCACCCCCATGAATGCCATCGCGAACACCACTCACCCGATCACCGACCCGTTCTCGGCCCGATTCGGCATGCCGTTGCCGCGGGAGATGCGCGCCGACTGCGCGGGCATGGGATGGCGCACCTTCCTCGCCACCTACTCCCCCTCGAACGGCCCGATCCGGTTCGGTCGCTGGTCGGTGGCCCCGCTCGGCGCCGGACGGTGCGAGTTCAAGGCCACCCTCGGCATCGGCGACGCCATCCACCAGGCGACCGCGGAGGCGTCCGGTCCGGTGTCTGCGCTGACGGCAATGCTGTACGACGCCGGTTTTCAACTGGAGATCCTGTCGTTCCACCAGCTGCGCATCGCCGACGACCGGACCGCGACCTTCCTGCTGTGCGAGCACGACGGTCGGCGGCACTGGGCGGTCGGCTTCGGGCACGACGCCACCGCGTCGTCGGTCGAGGCGATGATCGCCGGCGCCAACCTGCTGCACGGCTGACCCCCGCGGACTGTGCGTGATGTGCACCCCTACCGGGGTACACATCACGCACCGGCGCGGAGCGCAGCGGAGCGCACCTACGGCATTTCGACGGTCTCCGCGCGGGCGATCTCCCCGATCGCGCGGCGCAGGTGGCGGTCGGCGGGTGTCTGTGCTGCCGCGAGCAGGTCGGCGGTCACCAGCAGCGCGTGCGGCGCGATCACCGGCCACCCGATCCGCTCGGTGTCCTCGTCGTAGTCGGTGAGGCCGAGGGAGCCGGTGAGCACCACCGCGAGGGCGCCGACGTCGAGAGTCGGCAGCCACCCGGCGGCGGCCCTGGCGCTTCGTTCGAGAACGGCCTGCACCGCCTCCCCGGTGAGACCGTCGGGATGGACGTCCTCGAGCAGCGCCCGGACCATCGCCGAGAGCACCGCGCGCACCTGGTCGGGCTCCCAGCGGAGCAGCTCGGTCGTCGCCGCCCCGAACGCGGGGGCGTCGGCGGCGCCCGCTGCGGTCACCGCGGCATCGATCGCGGAGGCGATGCCCTTCGCCGGACGCGGCCATTCGCTCGGCCACTGCTGCACGGTCGACTCCTCGTCTCGGGCGCCGAAGGTACTGTTGCTCAGTCCAGTTCGGCACGCATCAGGTACACGTTGTAGTCGGACCAGGTCGACAGCATGAAATACAGGTCGTCGGCCGTCGACCACGGATGGATGAAGCCACCGTACAACTCCGGATAGGTTTCGACGCCGACGAGCCGGGCAGGCTCCGACCACAACCCCTGCGGCGAGTCGGACGCGCGCAGCGTGATCCCGGTCCGGGCGGTGTCCAGGTACGACATCTGCCAGCGGCCCGACCCCTCGTCGTAGCGCACCGACAGCTCGGCCGCTGTGCCACGCACGATCGGGGTCGCCGCGTGCGGACCCCCGACCGCGGTCCAGTTGCCGTCCGTCCAGTACTGGTAGGCGGACGTGTTCAGCACCTGGTCCTCGGGGACGCGGGCCAGCGCGACCTCCCCGAGCCGGGTGTTGGGGGTGCCGAACATGTATACGTACCCGCCCTGCGGCACCATCGCCGCGACCTGAAAGTTCGAGACGCCGAAGATGTTGTCCCACTTCGCGTGCGGATCCTTGGTCCAGGTCTGCCCGCCGTCGTCGGAGTAGGCAAGGCCCCCGTGGTTGGTGAACCAGGTGGCCGGGATGCTGTTCCAGGTGCGGATCGACATGTAGCTCAGGTACTGCCGGGATCCGACCGCGAACCCGGAAGTGGGGATCGTGGTGATCTCCACGTTGTCGATCTTCCTGCTGCTGAGCACCTCCGCGGCGTGACACCGGCTGTCCTGAACGAAGGTGTCGATGGTCATCCCGTCCGCGAGGTCACGGTCGGTGCTGAATCCGAGGACGTTGCTGCGCCAGTCCTCGCCCTGGCCGCCGGGCGGGTGGAATCCGCGCCCGACCGTGTCCCCGAAGGCGACGGCCACCGTTCCCGGCTCGGACTCCCACATGATGCCGAGGTCGGTGCCGTTGATCTGCCACCGCTTGTCGGTGCGGTTGGTGGAGCTCGCGCCGGTCACCTTCGCGACCATCCGCACGTCGCGGACCTGCGGGGTGGGCGGCTGCGGCGCGACGGGTGCCGTCTGGGTCGGCGGGTGCACGATCGGCGGCGGCTCCGGCGCGGGCCCCCGGTCGGGTCCGGGCACCGGGATCCCGAAGACAAACGGGTTGAAGTCGACGCCGATCTCCGGCACCCCGAGCGCCGACGACAGCCCGCCGGGCGGGTTCGGGACGTCGGTCAGGTCGGGGCACGGGTTGACGCAGGGATCGGCGGGCAGCGGATCGGGGTTGATCCGGGCGGCGGGCGGTTCCGGTGCGGGATACGGCACCGGCTCCACCCACGGGTACGGGATCGGGATGTCGAGCTTCTTCGGGATGATTGACTCGTGCTCGGCCGGCGGATCCGTCGCGCACGGACCGGTCCCGACCACCGGTGCGGCACCGGCGACGTATCCGCCGCCGGTCACCGCACCGGCCGCGACCAGCGCACACACCGCAGCAACGACCGGGATCCGTTTCGGCATCGGTACCTCCTTGCTGTCAGCGTGCCCGATGATGCGGACCCGCGCACAGCGGACGTTTCCGGCGCGCCTCGCGGGTCGGTCCCCGGACAGGCTGGACGGGCGGTCACCGACCATCGACTTACCGCACCCGCCCGCCTAGTGTGACGGGCTGGAACCGAAGCGAGGTTGACTGTGCCCGAATCCCTACCGCGCCAGGGCTGCCCCTATGTATCGGGGCCACCCGCGGACGCCCTGGCCGTCCACATTCCGGCGTTGGACCGGTTCGGCCCCGCGCAGCTGCTGCGCGCGCTGGTGGTCGGCGTGGTCCTGCTCGGCTGCGCCCTGTTCGCGACGGTCACCAAGCCGTTCACCCGGCGGAACATGGGCTGGGCGGACGCCGCATCCGAGGGCCTCGTCAACGGCTTCGAGGTGCTCGGCCCCACCTTCGTCAAGCTCGGTCAGCTGATGGCGTCGTCGTCCGGGATGTTCCCCGCGCCGCTCGCGAATGCGTGCCTGCGCTGCCTCGACGACGTCCCGCCGGTGTCCGCCGCCGCCGCGCGGGGGGTGATCGAGGCCGACCTCGGCGCTCCGATGGACGAGTTGTTTGCCGAGTTCGACGACGTGCCGTTGGCTGCGGCGTCGGTCGCGCAGGTGCATGCCTGCGTGCTGCCGGACGGCAGGGAGGCGGTGATCAAGGTGCAGCGTCCGGGCATCCGGCACCGAATGCTGCTCGACCTGCGGACGGCGTATTGGGGTGCAAGGCAGCTGGAACGGGTGCACGAGTTCTTCCGGATCGCGAACGCCACCGCGATCATTCGGGACCTGCACAACGCGACGATGACGGAACTGAACAGCGCCGTCGAGGCGGACCGGCAGACCCGGTTCCGGGACGCGTTGTGGACGTTCGGGGACAACAAGTGGGTGACCGCCCCCGAGGTGTATTGGGACCGTTGCGGCCCGCGCGTCATCTGCATGGAACGGATGCGCGGCATCCCGTTCGACCGCATCGAGACCGGGCCGGACGCCGCGGAGGACGCGGAGGCGGCGGAGCCGCCGACCGGCCCGGATACCCGGCTGCTGATCCGGCGCGGCGTCAAGGCATGGATCGAGGCGATCACCCTGCACGGGCCCTTCCACGGCGACGTGCACGCGGGCAACCTGTGGCTCCTCGACGACGGCCGGATCGCGCTGCTCGACTTCGGCATCGTCGGCGAGTTGCCGCAGGCATGGCGGGCGATCCTGCGGGACATGTTCCACGCGACGTTGCTTGACGGCGACTACGCCCCGGTGGCCCGCGGCATCCGGGCACTCGGCTACACCGCGGACCTCGACGCGTCCGACGCGGAGATCGGCGCCCAGGTCGGCGCGGTGCTGGCGCCGGTGTTCGCGAACGATCTCGGTGAACTGAAGCTCAGCTCGCTCATCATGGCGCTGGTGACGATCGGCAGGCAGTGGGGGGTGGCGAGCCCGGAGGAGTTGGTGCTGTTCGGCAAGCAGCTCGGCTATTTCGAGCGGTACGCGACGCGGATGGCACCCGGCTGGGTGATGGGCAGCGACCTCTACCTGTTCCGCAACGTCTTTCCCGAGGAGGTGGCCCGGCGGGCGGACGAGCTGGGCGTCACGCTGCCGGAGGACTGATCCCGGCCCCGTACCAACCCGATCGCCGCCGCCTCGATGTCGTGTTCGGAGAGCAAGACGAGGCGGGCCGCGTCGCCGAGCGGGACGAAACTGTCGGCACTGGTGACCCGGGCCATGGTCCCGGTGAACCCGCCGTCGACGAGGGCGGCGAGCACACCCTCCGACACCCCGCCGGAGCGGCGGGTCTCGTCCGCGACCAGGACCCGGCCGGTGGCCTCCGCCTCCCGCAGCAGGTCCGCCACCGGCAGCGGTACCAGCCAGCGCAGGTCCAGCACCCGCACCCCGATCCCCTTGCGTTCGAGAGCTTTCGCGGCGCGCAGGCTCAGGTACAGGCCGTTGCCGAACGTGACGATGGTCAGGTCGGTACCGGCGCCGGTGGTGCGCCCCGCACCGATGGGCACGTGCACGTCCGGGCCGGGATACGGTGCCAGCCAGCCGCCGTCGCCGGGCTGGTGCAGGTCGCGTGTGTGGTAGCGGGCGATCGGTTCGATCAGCACGCACACCGCGCCGGACGTCCGGGCCGCAGCGGCGCAGGTGTGCAGCATTGCGGCCGCGTCGTCGGGCCTGGCCGGGGACCCGACCACGATGCCGGGGATGTCGCGGAGCACGGCGACGGCGTCGTCGTTGTGAAAGTGCCCGCCGAACCCCTCCTGGTAGCCGTATCCGGCGACCCGAACGACCATCGGGTTGCGGTACCGCCCCCCGGAGAAGAAACCCAATGTTGCTGCCTCGCCGCGGATCTGATCCTCCGCGTTGTGCAGGTATGCGAGGTACTGGATCTCGGGGATCGGCAGTAGGCCCGCCAGCCCCGCGCCGGCGGCGAGGCCGAGGATCGCCTGCTCGTCGAGCAGCGTGTCGAAGACGCGGGCCGCGCCGAACCGGTCGGCGAGTCCGCGGGTCACCCCGTACACGCCACCCTTGCGGCCGACATCCTCACCGAACACCAGCGCGCCGGGGTCGGCGGCGAGGATGTCCGCGAGCGCCCGGTTCACGGTCCGCGCCACTGTGAGCGCCGCATCCGGTGGCGGCGCGAGGTCTGCCGATGCGCGCAGCTGCCGCACGTGGCCTGCGACGACCGCGGGAGCCGGGGCGCGCAGCGGGGCGGTCACCTCGGTGCGGGTGCGCAGCGGCGCGGCCCGCAACACCGCATCGGCTGCCGCCGCAACCCGCTCCCCCGCCTCCCGGGATCGGCGCAGGACCTGGTCGGGGCGGAGTGCGCCCGCCCCGATCAGCAGCCGCGCGGTCCCGATCAGCGGGTCCCGTTCCAGGTCGGCGGCGAGCGCGGCTGGCGTCCGGTAGGCGGACTCGACGTCGGAGCCCGCGTGCCCCATCAGCCGCACCATCCGCAGGTGGAGGAACGCCGGACGCCGGTGTGCGCGAACCCAATCAGCGATGCGGACGGCGACGTCGTAGGTGTCGGCGAGGTCGCATCCGTCGGCGGTGGCGTACTCGAGTCCCGCCCGGCCGGAGTACGCGGCGGCGATCCATCCCGGCGCGGTGGGCACGCTGATACCGATCCCATTGTCCTCGCACACCAGCAGCAGCGGGAGCGGCAGGCCGCGGTGCGCGAGGTTGGCGGCGGCGTTGATCGCGCCGACCGCGGTCGAGTGGTTCGCGGAGGCGTCACCGAAGCTGCACACCGTGACCGCGTCGGCCGGGTATTCGGACTGCACCCCGAGCCGGTCGGCCCGCTCGACCGCGAAGGCCAACCCGACCGCGCGCGGCAGATGGGAGGCGACGGTGGACGTCTGCGGGATGATCGCGAGGTCGCGGCGGCCGATGACCTTGTGCCTGCCACCCGAGATCGGGTCGGCGGCGGCGGCGACGACACCGAGCAACACGTCCCGCACCGGGTCGCGGCCACCGACCTGGCGTGCACGTTCAAGAAAGAAGGCACCCGAACGATAGTGCAGCAGAGCGGGGTCCGTTGGCCGCAGGGCCGCGGCGACCGCGGCGTTGCCCTCGTGCCCCGCCGATCCGATCGTGTAGTAGCCGCGCCCGGCGGCGCGCAGCCTGCGCGCCGCCAGGTCGAGGTGCCTGCTGACGAGCTGGGCATCGAACAGGTCGAGGCACCGCTGCACCGTCAGCCCCGACCCGGGACGCACGAACCCCGCCGGGGCCGCACCCGGCGCCGCCGTCGTCGAGCGGACGGCGGCGGCGAAGTGGGCGCCGACGGGGTCGTCGGGCGTGTTCAGTCCTGGCCGGCCTGCATGTCCATCCACATGACCTCCCACACGTGCCCGTCGAGGTCACGGAACGCCCTGCTGTACATGAAGCCGTTGTCGTGCGGCTCCATCCAGGCGCTGCCGCCCGCCGCGATCGCCCCGTCGACGAGCGTGTCGACCTCCTCGCGGCTGTCCGCGGACACACATAACAGCACCTCACGGGCCGAGCTGGTGTCGCAGATGTCGTCGGCGATGAAGACCCGGAACTTCGGCTCCTCGAGCAGCATCACCATCGCCTGGTCGTTGATCACCAGGCAGGCGGTCTGCTCGTCGCAGAACTGGTCGTTGAACTCGAAGCCGAGTCCGTCGAAGAACTTTCGGGTGGCGGTGACGTCACTGACCGGCAGATTGGCGAACAACATACGGGACATCGGGTGCTCCGTTTCCGTTGAGCGAGGCCTGGTTCCATCCTCGGTTGTTGGGGTCTCGGATGTACAGACCGCCCCGGTCACGAAAACTCATCGCCGAGAGGTCGGGCCGGGTACGGCCGTCAGGCCCGCCGGAGCCGCGCCGTCAGGTGGTGGGTGAGCGGGGTGTCGGCGTGCGCCATCCACAGGTCGTAGGACAGCGCGTCACCGTCGACGGTGATCCGGCGGCGGATCTCGTGGACGGGTTTGGCGTCGGGTGAGGCGGCGAGCGCGACGGGCGTCAGGTCCAGCACCCCGTCGATCAGGTCGCCGCGTTGGATCTCCACGAAACCGGTCGGCTGGGTGACCAGCAGTTCGATGGCATCGCCTGCCCTGCGCAGGTAGCCGTTCTCGGTGTGCATCGGCCGCTCCCGGCCGGGAGACCAGGTGCGGGAACGGTACGCGAGAAACGGCTTGCCCGGGGTCGCGGTGAAGTCGATCTCCTCCTCGTAGGAGAAGTCGTCGATCGTCGGGTAGTGGCCGTCGCCGCCGCCGACCCAGGTCCCCGCGAAGACGCCCAGCTCGCCGAGTGGATCGATCGTCCCGCCCATGTGCCACCTCCGGCTCGGTTGCATCACGGGTTTCGACGCCCGCTGCTGTCGGCATTGTGCCCGACCGGTGGCGTGTGCGTGAGGTGGGCCACCATCGGGGCGGTGATCGGCGGCCGATAGCATTTAGCCCTGCTAAACATCACATCCACGCAGGGAACGAGCAGATCGTGAGCAGGATCCACAACTCCACCTTCGCAGCCAAGGTGACAACGGCGGCTGCCGCAGCGGCGCAGATTCACCCGGGCGACACCGTTGCGATCAGCGGTTTCGCCTCGGCAGGCACCCCGAAGGCCGTGATCCCCGCGCTGGCCGAGCGGATCCACGGCGTGCGCGGGGAGGGCTCAAACTTCACCATCAATCTGCTCACCGGCGCCTCGGTGTCCGCGCACACCGAACGGGCCCTTGCCGAGATCGACGGCATCGCGCTGCGGATGCCCTACCAGTCGGAGCCGACTGCCCGCCGCAAGATCAACGACGGCCGGATGGACTATGTCGACATCCACCTCTCGCACGTCGCGCAGCAGGTGTGGGAGGGCTACTACGGCCGGGTGGATGTCGCGATCGTCGAGATCTCCGGCATCACCGAGTCCGGCGACCTGATCCCGTCCGCATCCGTCGGCAACAACAAGACCTGGCTCGACGTCGCCGACCGGATCATCCTCGAGGTCAACTCGTGGGTGCCGACGGCCATGGAGGGGATGCACGACATCTACTACGGCACCGCGCTCCCGCCGCACCGCACCCCGCTCGAACTGACCCGGGTGGAGGATCGGATCGGGCAGCCGGCGTTCCGGGTGGACCCGGCGAAGGTGGTGGCCGTCGTCGAAACGAACACCCCGGACAGCGCCAGCGCCCTGACCGAACCCGACGAGGTGAGCCTCGCGATCGCCGGGCACGTCGTCGACTTCTTCGCGCACGAGGTCACGGCGGGGCGCCTGCCCGCCGACACCCTGCTGCCGCTGCAGGCCGGGATCGGCAATGTGGCGAACGCGGTCCTCGGCGGCCTCGACCGCGGTGGCTACCGGAATCTGACCTGCTATTCCGAGGTCATCCAGGACTCGATGCTGCGGCTGATTAAGGACGGCACCGTCGCGCATGCCTCGGCGACCTCGCTGGCGCTGTCCGCGAAGGGTCTCGCAGAGCTCACCGACAACATCGACTTCTACCGCAGCCGCATCACGCTGCGACCCCAGGAGATCAGCAACCATCCCGAGGTGGTGCGCAGGCTCGGGATCATCGCGATGAACGGCATGCTCGAGGCCGACATCTACGGCAACGTCAACTCGACGCACGTGATGGGCACACGGATCATGAACGGCATCGGCGGGTCAGGCGACTTCGCCCGCAACGGGTACGTGTCACTGTTCCTGAGCCCGTCCACCGCGAAGGACGGTCAGATCTCGTCGATCGTGCCGATGGTGCCGCACGTCGACCACACCGAGCACGACGTGCAGGTGCTCGTCACCGAACAGGGGCTGGCGGACCTGCGCGGGCTCTCCCCCCGCAAGCGTGCCCGACTGGTGATCGACAACTGCGCACATCCCAGCTTCCGGCCGATGCTGCACGACTACCTGGCCCGGGCGCAGGCGCAGCCCGGCGTTGGGCACACCCCGCACCTGCTCGGTGAGGCGTTCTCGTTCCACGAGCGGTTCACCGCGACGGGGTCGATGCTCCGATAGCCCGCCCGGGGCGTGATCAGCCGTTGGCGGTCACGAAACCGTCCCGCCAGCTGGGGTGCCGGGGCGTCCAGCCGAGTGCCCGGGCGCGGGCATTCGAGACCGGACGGCCCGGGCCGAGGTCGGCTCGGACGGTCGGCGCGGGAGCGCCGACCGACTCGGCATAGATCGGCACCCAGGCGTCGGCCGCAGCGGGCTCGTCATCGACGACGTTGACCACCCCGGCTGGCCAGCTCACCGCGGCCACCGCGGCGGCGGCCGCGTCCTTCACATGGAGGAAGCAACTGACCTGGTCGCCGGCGGGCAGGTCTCCCGCCCGCGCCTTCTCCGCCATGGTCCCGTCCGGGGCGTACCAGGTGCCCGGGCCGTACAGGGTGCCGTACCGCAGCACCACTCCCCCCGCCAGTTCGGCCACCGCCGATTCGAGGGCGCGAACGCCGTCGAGGGTGGCGGTCGCCGCCGCGTCGATCGGGTCGGCCTCGGTGGCCGACCCGAGGCCGGGCGGATACACGAACGAGATGGACTGCGCGACCATCCTCTCGATGCCGTGCGCCCGCGCCGCATCGACGAGCGTGCGGGTGGCGACGGTACGAATGCGGGCGTTGGCCGCGAGGTCATACTCCGACAACGCGGTCAGCTGATGCATGATCACGTCCGGCGCCACGCCCGCCACCACCGAATCAACGGCGGAGGCATCGTAGATGTCCAACGTAACCGGGTGTACCCCAGCAGATTCGAGCCATGACGCAGCAGCGGCCCTGCGGGTGATTCCCCAGACCTCATGCCCGGCGGCGACCAACTCCGGAACGAGGGCCTTCCCGATGACGCCCGTTGCACCCGCCACCAGAATTCGCATCGACACTCCTTCACCATCGAACGACCCGTACGGACTCGACTCCATCGAATCACCTCGACCGCACCCGAACAACAGCGAAGTGGCCACCCGCACTCGCGAGGAGTGGGGGTGGCCACCGCTGTCGAGCACCGCTGTCAGCGGCGCATCAGGACGTCAGTTCTGTTGCAGTTCAGAGGTACTGGCCGCACACCGGCCACGCGCCGGCGCCCTGGCCGGCCAGCACGTTCTCGGCGACCCGAATCTGCTCTGCCTTGGAGGCGTTCTCGGGTGATCCGGTGCCGCCGTAGGCGGCCCAGGTGCTCGGGGTGAACTGCAGGCCGCCGGAGTAGCCGTTGCCCGTGTTGGTGCCCCAGTTGCCGCCGCTCTCGCACTGCGCGACGGCATCCCAGTTGTTGGCACTCGCGGTGCCGGTGGCCAGTCCCATCGGGACGGCGACGAGCGCGCCCGTCACGGCCACCCAGCCGAGGGCCTTCTTCGCCTTGGAGGTGGTGGTCTGAATACGGGTGATGGTCATTCGAGAGGGTTCCTTTCGCAGCCGCGTACGAGGCCGGAGTCCGATGTCGGAGTGGAATGAGCACCGCGATGGATTCCGCGATGGTCTCGTCGCTGCCCCTGGGGGGTGGTTCTCGGGTCCGGATCCGCGGGGGCAGACGAGGCGGCGGTCCGGCAGGTGACTCGGTGAGCGTGCTGCTCGTCGATCTCTGAGCCGTCACCGACGATACGGACGACGAGCGCCCTTGCAAACCAGGGGTTTTCGCCGTCACAGTCCCGGTCGGATGTCCAGACCACCACTTTCGTACACTCGATTCGCGCTGGTCGCTCCGGGTCGAGACCATTCGCGAGATAGTTTGTTATCGTTACGTTATTGTGAGCCAGATCACAGCGGATGCGGGCCTGTGCGGGCCTGTCCGGCATACGAACGCACGCCCAAGACGCAGAATCGCTGTCTCGGATCGGTCACGGGCGGCCGAGGGCAGGCGTCACTGCAGGAACTGCGCCGCCCGCTCCGCCAGATCCAGCACCGGTTGCGGCACGACGCCGAGCAACACCGTCACCGCCGCACCCACCGCGACCGACGCCGTCGTCAGCGGGCTCGGCACCACGACCTGCGGCGGCGACTCCGGCAGGTCGGAGAAGAACATCAGCACGATCACCCGCACATAGAAGAACGCCGCGATCGCGCTGCACACCACGCCGACCACCACCAGCGGAACCGCGCCCGCGCCCGCCGCAGCCGAGAACACCGCGAACTTGCTGGTGAACCCGGCCGTCAGCGGAATGCCCGCGAACGAGAGCAGCAGCACCGCGAAGGTGCCCGCGATCAGCGGTGACCGCCGACCCAGCCCCGCCCAGTGCGACAGGTGCGTCGCCTCGGCCGTCGGACCGCGGACCAGGCCGACGATCGCGAACGCCGCAACCGACCCGAACCCGTACGCGACCAGGTAGAACAGCGTCGCGGCCAGGCCGGCCCGATCGGCGGCCGCCACCCCGGTCAGGAGGAAGCCGGCATGCGCGATCGACGAGTACGCGAGCATCCGCTTCACATCGGTCTGGGTGACCGCCAACACCGATCCGACCACCATCGTCAGGATCGCCGCCGCCCACAGCAGCGGACGCCAGTCGTCCCGCAGCCCCGGCAGGGCCACCATCAAGATCCGCAGCATCGCCCCGAACGCCGCGATCTTCGTTGCCGCCGACATGAACGCCGTGATCGGGGTTGGCGCGCCCTGGTAGACGTCGGGGATCCAGGTGTGGAAGGGGACCGCACCCACCTTGAACAGCAGCCCGACCGACAGCAACGCGGTGCCGATCAGCGCGAGGGCGGTGCCGCCCGACGCGGTGCGCTCCGCGATGCCCGACAGCCGCACGGTGCCCGTCTCCCCGTACAGGAAGGCCACGCCGTACAGGAAGAATGCCGACGAAAAGGCGCCGAGCAGAAAGTACTTCAGTGCCGCTTCCTGCGACAGGACCCGCTGCCTGCGGGCCAGCCCGCACAGCAGGTACAGCGGCAATGACAGCACCTCGAGCGCAACGAACATCGTGAGCAGGTCCCCCGACGCGGGGAACAGCAGCATGCCGCCGACGGCGAACAGGGTCAGCGGAAACACCTCGGTGCGGGTGACGCCCGCCTGGATGGCCGCCCGCTCCGCGACGCTGCCGGGCACCACCGACGCCTGCGGTGTGAACGCGTCCGCGACGGCCTCCGCATCCGCGTTCGCCGGGATCCCCGCGCGCTCGAGGCCACGCTCGGCGATCAGCAGGACCGACAGGAGGGCGACCAGCAGGATCGACCCCTGCAGGAACAGGGTCGGGCCGTCGATGATCACCGCCCCCGCCACCGCGGTTCCCCTGGTGTCGCGCAGCAGCAGCACCGCGACGAACGCGGCACCAAGACCGCCGACCGCGAGGACCAGGTGGCTGCCGTACCGCGCCCGGGCCGGGGCGAACGCCTCGACCAGCACCCCGATCACCGCGACCGCGAACACGATCAGCATCGGCGCGAGCTTGCCGTACTCGATGTCGGGCACCGGAAGCGGCGCCTGCGCGAGCACGAGCGGTGCGGCACTCGGGTTCACCGCGGTCCCCCTCCCTGTTCGGCCTCCGTCACCGGGACGGTCGGTGCGGGATCCTCCTGGTGCACGGCGGTCAGGGTGTCGGCGACCGCGGGTGTGATTGCGTCCAGTGCGGGACGCGGATAGAAGCCGAGCACCAGCAGCAGCACGACGAGCGGTGCCACCACGGCGATTTCGCGCGGAACCAGGTCCCGCACCCGGTCGTGGTCGGCACCTGCCTGCCCGGTCATCACCCGCTGGTACAGCCACAGGATGTAGACCGCGGAGAGCACCAGCGCACTGGTCGCGACGACCGCGACCGCCGGATAGCGGGTGAATGTGCCGACCAGCACCAGAAATTCACTGATGAACGGCGCCAGACCGGGGAGCGACAGGGTGGCGAGACCCGCGACGAGGAAGGTCCCGGCCAGGATCGGGGCACTGGACTGCACGCCGCCGTAGTCGCCGATGGTCCGGGACCCGCGGCGCGCGATCAGGAAGCCGGCGATCAGCATCAGCGCCGCGGTGGAGAGCCCGTGGTTGACCATGTACAGGGCCGCCCCGCCCTGGGACTGGCTGGTCAGCGCGAATACCCCCAGCACGATGAACCCGAAGTGTGAGATCGAGGTGTAGGCGATCAGGCGCATGATGTCGGTCTGCCCGATCGCGACCAGCGCGCCGTACACGATGCCGATCACCGCGAGCGTCACGATCAGCGGCGCGAAGGTGCGGGTGCTCTCGGGGAACAGTTGCACGCAGTACCGCAGCATGCCGAACGTCCCGACCTTGTCGACCACCGCCATCATCAGCACGGCGGTGGACGGGGTGGAATGCACGGCGGCGTCGGGCAGCCAGGTGTGCAGCGGCCACAGCGGGGCCTTCACCGCGAAGGCGAAGAGGAACCCGAGGAACAGCGCGTTGGCGACGGGCGCGTCGATCGTCAGGGTGCCCGCCGACACCGCGTCCGCGATCGCGCGGAAGTCGAAGGTGCCGGAGGCGAACGGACTCGACCCGCCGGCGGTGACCGCGTACAGACCGATCACCGCGGCCAGCATGATCAGGCCACCGAGCAGGTTGTACAGCAGGAACTTCACCGCAGCCCGCGGTCCCCGCGCGTCACCGAAGCCGCCGATCAGGAAGTACATCGGGATCAGCATCGCCTCGAAGAAGATGTAGAACAGCAGGATGTCGAGGGACAGGAACGACATCAGCACCATCGACTCGACGATCAGGACCAGCCCGACGTGGGTGTGCACGGGGCGCCTGCTGCGGGCGACCGCCTCCGCGTTGCCGCTGCCCCCGGTGCCGTCCCGCCACCCCGCGAGCAGGAGCACCGGCACCAGCACGGCCGTCAACAACACCAGGACCAACGCGATCCCATCGACACCAAGTTCGTAGCGGGTGCCGAACGACGGTATCCACGCGTGGGATTCGACGAACTGGAACCGGTCACCGCCGGGATCGAACCGGACCGCGACGACCACCGCCACCGCCAACACCACGAGTGCCGCACCGAGCGCGACCCACCTCGCCGCGTCCCGCCTGCGGGACGGCAGGCACCCGACGAGCGCGGCGCCGACGAGCGGCGTCAGCCACAGTGCGCTCAACCACGCGAAGCCGTCCACGATCACCTCACCAACGCCAGCATCGCGACCGCCGCGGCCGCGCCGAGGAACATGTAGGCCGCATAGGTCCGCACGAATCCGTTCTGCAGCTTGCGGACTCGCGTCGATGCTCCCGCGACGCCGCCCGCGACCCCGGCAACGACCCCGTCGACCCCCCGGTCGTCCACGACCGACAACGCCCGGGTGAGGGCAGCACCGGGCCGCATGAACACCGCCTCGTTGACGGCGTCGCCGTACAGGTCGCGGCGCGCGGCGACCGTCACGGCCGACACCTCCGCCGGAGCCTCGACCGGGATCCGGGCCCCCGCATACTGGCGGACCCCGATCGCGATCCCGACCAGCACCACCGCGAGGGTGGTGAGGGTGATCGTCCAGGCCGGGACCGGGAGGTCGGCATGGTGTTCCCCGACGACGGGCGCGAGCCACCCCTGCAACGCTCCCCCGGTGGCAAGGAGGAAGCCGGAGCACACCGACCCGATCGCGATCAGCAGCATCGGCCCGGTCATCACCGCAGGCGACTCGTGCGGGTGCGCGTCGCTGCGCCATCGGCGTGTCCCGAAGAAGGTCATCAGCATCACCCGCGTCATGTAGAACGCGGTGATCCCGGCGCCGAGCAGCGCGGCACCGCCGAGCAGCAGCCCCGGCACACCGCCCGCACCGAACGCGACCTCGATGATCTTGTCCTTTGAGAAGAACCCGGCGAACGGCGGAATCCCGATGATCGCGAGGTAGCCGAACCCGAAGGTGGCGAACGTGATCGGCATGACGATGCGCAGCCCGCCGTAGCGGCGCATGTCGACCTCGTCGTTCATCGCGTGCATCACCGACCCGGCACCGAGGAAGAGGCCGGCCTTGAAGAAGCCGTGGGTGAGCAGGTGCATGATCGCGAACGCGTATCCGGCGGGGCCGAGCCCGGCGGCGAGGACCATGTACCCGATCTGGCTCATCGTCGACGCGGCGAGCGCCTTCTTGATGTCGTCCTTCGCGCAGCCGATGATCGCGCCGAACAGTAGGGTGACCGCACCGACGATCACCACGCCCGCGCGGGCGGCGGGTGCCGCATCGAAGATCGCGCCGGACCGGGTGATCAGATAGACGCCGGCGGTCACCATCGTCGCGGCGTGGATCAACGCGGACACCGGGGTCGGGCCCTCCATCGCGTCCCCGAGCCACGACTGCAGCGGCACCTGCGCGGACTTGCCGCACGCGGCGAGCAGCAGCATCAGTCCGAGCGCCGTGACGGTGCCCTGGCCCGCGTCGTCGACACCGCCGAACACGCCGGAGTAGGAGAGGGTGCCGAACGTCGCGAACATGATCATCAACGCGACCGCCAGCCCGATGTCGCCGACCCGGTTCACCACGAACGCCTTCTTCGCCGCCGCTGCGGCGCTCGGCCGGTGCTGCCAGAAGCCGATCAGCAGGTACGACGCGAGACCGACGCCCTCCCAGCCCAGGTACAGGCCGAGATAGTTGTCGGCGAGCACCAGCAGCAGCATCGCGGCGAGGAACAGATTCAGGTATCCGAAGAACCGCCGCCGCCCCGGGTCGGCAGCCATGTACCCGACCGAGTAGACGTGGATCAGCGACCCGACACCGGTGATCAGCAGCGCGAAGCACACCGACAGCTCGTCGAGTTGGAGCCCGAAATCGACCCGCAGCCCCGCGACCGGAACCCAGCGCAGCAGGGTTTCGTGCAGAGCGCGGTCCGCGCTGTCGCGGCCGAGCATCCCGGCGAACAGTGCGAGCGCCACCACGAACGACGCGATCGCGGTGGCACACCCGAGCAGGTGCCCCCACCGGTCGCCGCGCCTGCCCACGAGCAGCAGCGCGGCGGCACCTGCCGCGGGCAGGGCAACGAGGAGCCAGATTCCGGCCGTCATCAGAACTTGAGGAGATTCGCGACGTCGACCGAGGCCGACCGGCGGGTGCGGAAGATGGCCATGATGATCGCCAGCCCGACGACCACCTCGGCGGCGGCGACGACCATCGTGAAGAACGCGAACACGTGCCCGTCGAGGTTGCCGTGCATGCGGGCGAACGTCACGAATGCGAGATTCGTCGCGTTAAGCATCAGTTCGATGCACATGAACACCACGATCGCGTTGCGGCGCAGCAACACTCCGGCGCCGCCGATGGTGAACAGCAGCGCCGACAGGTACAGGTAGTTCTCCGGGTTCACCGCTCCCCCTCCTTCTTGCTCCGCCGGGGTGTGAGGATGCCGCTGACGGACCCGGGTGCCGGGGAACCGTCCGGGAGCAGGGCCGCCATGTCGACCGCGTTGTGCCTGGCGTAGACGCCGGGGCTCGGGAGCGGGGTGACCTGGCCGCCGTCCCGGAACCGCTGCTCCGCCAGCGCCCTCTGGTCCGGCTTGGGGTCGATCCGTTCCCGGTGGGCGAGCACCATCGCGCCGATCGTCGCCACGATCAGCAGGCCACCGGTCAGCTCGAAGGCCCACACATACCGCAGGAAGATCAGCTCCGCCAGCGCGGGCACGTTGCCGAGCGTGCCGTCCGGACCGGGAGCGACGTTCGCGTCGGGCAGCCCGGCGAAGGTGGACACCGTCACGCTGCCGATTCCGCCGATCAGCAGAACGCCGAAGCCGATGCCCGCGACGGCGGCGGCAACCCGCTGTCCGCGAAGGGTTTCCACCAGCGAGTCGGACGAGTCGACACCGATCAGCATCAGGACGAACAGGAACAGCATCATCACCGCGCCGGTGTAGACGACGATCTGGACGACCCCGAGGAACAGCGCCTCCTGCGCAATGTAGAAGAACGCGAGGATGATCATCGTCATCGCAAGGAAGATCGCCGAGTACACCGCCTTCGGAGCACACACCACGCCGAGCGCACCAATCACGCAGAGCGCACCGAGGATCCAGAACTGCACGGCCTCCCCGTCCGAGGTCCGCGTCAGCGGTTCTGCGAGCACGGCGGCCGCCAGCGCACCGCCCGCCGTCACGAGTCCGCCCCCTCGCCCGTGAGTCCTTCCGGTCCCGGTGTGGGCCGAAAGGACTCACGGGGGGTGATGGTGCCGCGGTAGTAGTCCTCGTCGGTGCTGCCCGGCGCCATCGGATGGGGAGGGGCGGTCATTCCGGGTTGCAGCGGCGCGAGCAGCCGGTCCTTGCCGAAGATCAGGTCGGCGCGGTTGTCGTCGACGAGTTCTTCGTACGCGTCGGTCATCGTCAGGGCCCGGGTCGGGCAGGCCTCGACGCAGAGCCCACATCCGATGCACCGGAGGTAGTTGATCTGGTACACCCTGCCGTACCGCTCGCCGGGGGCGAATCGTTCGTCCTCGGTGTTGTCGGCGCCCTCCACGTAGATCGCGTCGGCCGGGCAGGCCCAGGCGCACAGTTCGCAGCCGATGCACTTCTCCAACCCGTCCGGGTGCCGGTTCAGCTGGTGCCGTCCGTGGTAGCCGGGGGCGGTCGGCGGCTTCTGTTCGGGGTAGAACTCGGTGTTGGGTTTCTTGAACATCGTCCCGAAGGTGACGCCGAAACCGGCGAGGGCGTCGAGGAATCCGGTCATCGTGGACCTCCAACGGCATGATCGTGGCCGGGCAGGGTCTGGCCGGGCAGCGGCGGCACCGGGAAGCCACCCGCCATCGGGTCGAACGGCGGCTCCGGTTGTTGTTGTGGCGCCGCGGCACCCCCTCGGCGGTGCCGCAGCGCCCGCGCGATCACCGCGATCAACGCAACGCCGACGATCCCGCCTGCGAGCACGATCGAGGTGGTGGCGACGTCGTGGCCCGCGAGCCGCAGGGCCCGCGCCGCAGCCACCAGCATCACCCACAGCAGCGACGCCGGGATCAGTACCTTCCAGCCGAGGTTCATGAACTGGTCGTAGCGCAGCCGCGGCAGGGTGGCGCGCAGCCAGATGAAGACGAACAGGAAGCCCCAGACCTTCGCGGTGAACCACAGCACCGGCCACCAGCCGGAATTCGCGCCGTCCCAGATGCTGATCGGCCACGGCGCGTGCCAGCCGCCGAGGAACAGCGTCGTCGCGAGCGCCGACACGGTGACCATGTTGATGTACTCGGCGAGCATGAACATCGCGAACCGCAGCGACGAATACTCGGTGTGAAAGCCGCCGACCAGTTCCCCCTCCGCCTCCGGCAGGTCGAACGGTGCGCGGTTGGTTTCCCCGACCATCGACGTCACGTAGATCAGGAACGAGGGCAGCAGCAGGAAGACATACCAGGTTCCGACCTGGGACGCGACGATGCCGGAGGTGCTCATGGTGCCCGCGTCGAGGAAGACCGCCGCGAACGACAGGCCCATCGCCACCTCGTAGGAGATCACCTGGGCGGTCGACCGTAGGCCGCCGAGCAGCGGATACGTCGACCCGGACGCCCAGCCGGCGAGGACGATTCCGTAGACCCCGACCGACGTGACCGCCAGCACGTAGAGGACCGCGACCTGCAGGTCGGTCAGTTGCAGCGGGGTGCGGTGCCCGAACACCGACACCTCCGGGCCGAACGGGATCACCGCGAACGCCATGATCGCGGGGACGATCGCGATGATCGGGGCCAGCAGGTAGACCGGCTTGTCCACCCCGGCGGGGACGATGCCCTCCTTGAGGGCGAGCTTGATGCCGTCCGCGAGGGACTGCAGGGTGCCGCGGGGGCCGACCCGGTTCGGTCCGACCCGCATCTGCATCCACGCCATCACCTTGCGCTCGGCGAGGAGAGCGACCAGCGGCGTCAGGATCAGAAAGACGAAGATCGCCAACGCCTTCCCGACCACCAGCCACCACGGGTCGCGGCCGAATGCGGACAGGTCGCTGCCCGCGGCGAGGAGCGGCGTCATCGCGCCTCCCCACCGTGCACTCGGGCCGGTCGGATCCGGACCACGGCGCCCACGGACACACCGAGGTCGCGGTGGACGGCGCTGCCCGGCGAATACATCGGCAGCCACACCACCCGCTCGGGCATATCGGTGACCGCGACGGGCAGGGTGACGGTGCCACGGTCGGTGCTGACGGTGAGCGGGTCACCGTCGCGGCAGCCGATCTCGGTTGCGGTGTCCGCGGAGATCCGCGCCACCGGGGCGTGTGCGGTGCCAGCGAGGTGCGGTTCGCCGTCCTGCAGCCGACCGGAGTCGAGGAGTTGCCGCCAGCCGCACAGGACCGCCTGCCCCGGTCCCGGCAGGCGCGGCGGCACCCCGGCCGCCGCCGGGGCCGCCACCGGCGCCCCATCCCATCGGCCGATCGCGCGGAGTTCGGCGCGTGCGGTTGCGACGTCGGGCAGCCCGATCGGCCGCCCCAGGCTCGCCGAGAGCGCGTGCAGTACCCGATGATCCGGGATGGCGGTCCCCCCGATGAGGGCCGCGGGGAAGGGGCGGTCCCTGCCCTCCCAGTCGACGAAGCTGCCGTCCTTCTCGGCGACGGGGGCCACCGGGAACACGACGTCGGCGAGGTCGGTGACGTCGCTGCGTCGGAGTTCGAGCGAGACCACGAACGCCGCGGCCGCGATCGCGTCCCGTGCGGCAGCCGGGTCGGGGAGGTCGTCGACCTCGAGTCCACCGACCACCAGCGCGCCAAGCGCGCCGGATCGGGCGGCGTCCAGGATCGCCGCGGTGTCCCGGCCCAGCGTCTCCGGCAGATCGTCGACGCTCCAGCGGGCCGCGACCCGGCGCCGGGCCGTCTGGTCGGCGACCGGGTGCGCGCCGGGCAGCAGCGTCGGGAAGGCACCGGCCTCGAGCGCACCCCGCTCCCCCGCGCGGCGGGGGATCCAGGCCAGCCGCGCCCCGCTGCGGTCGGCCAGTTCCACTGCCGCGGTGAGCGTTCCCTGTGAGTCGGCGGCGCGTTCGCCGACCAGGAGCACCGTCCCCGGCGCGGTGAGCAGGTCGCCGTCCCCGAGCGTGCGCAGCACCTCCGCCTCGCCGCCCGGCCCGGACTGCACCAGGCGACCGGACAGCTTCGTCAGCCCGCGACTCCGGTACGGGGCGACCGCGTGCACCGCGGTCCCCGACCGGCGCACCGCCTTCCGCAGGCGGAGGAACACGATCGGGGATTCCTCCTCGGGTTCGAACGCGACGAGCAGCACGACCGGGGCGTGGTCGAGATCCGCGTAGGTGACGCCCAGCCCTCGCCCCGCGACCCTGGCGCCGAGGAAGGCCGCCTCCTCTGCGGAGTGGGGCCGAGCCCGGAAGTCGATGTCATTGGTGCCGATGGCGATTCGCGCGAACTTCGCGTAGGCATAGCCGTCCTCGATGGTGAGACGACCACCGGGCAGCACCCCAACCCCCGCCGCCTCCCGCAGGCCGCGGGCCGCGACCGCGAGCGCCTGCGACCAGGAGGCGGGTGCGAGGCGACCGTCCGCACCGCGGACCAGCGGGGTGGTCAGCCGGTCGTCGGAGGTCGCATAGCCGAACGCCCACCGACCCTTGTCGCAGTTCCATTCCTCGTTGACCTCGGGATCGTCGCCCGCGAGGCGACGCAGGACCGTGCCGCGCCGGTGGTCGGTGCGCTGCGCGCACCCGGACGCGCAGTGCTCGCAGACGCTGGGCGTGGACACCAGGTCGAACGGGCGGGCACGGAACCGGTACGCGGCTCCGGTCAGGGCACCGACGGGACAGATCTGCACGGTATTGCCGGAGAAGTAGGACTCGAACGGCTCTCCCGCACCGATCCCGACCTGCTGCTGGGCACCCCGTTCGAGGAGGTCGATGAACGGGTCGCCCGCGATCTGCTGGGAGAAGCGGGTGCATCGGGCGCACAGCACACACCGCTCGCGGTCCAGCAGGACCTCGGTGGACAGCGGGATCGGCTTCGGGAAGGTGCGTTTGGTGCCGTCGAAGCGGGTTTCACTGCGGCCGTTGGACATCGCCTGGTTCTGCAGCGGGCACTCGCCGCCCTTGTCGCACACCGGGCAGTCCAGTGGATGGTTGATCAGCAGCATCTCCATCACACCGCGCTGCGCCCGGTCCGCCGCGGGCGAGGTGAGCTGGGTGCGCACGATCATTCCGTCGGTGGCGGCGATCGTGCAGGACGCCATCGGCTTCGGTTGCCGCACCGGTGGCGCCCCGGGCTCGCGCCCCGGCAGTTCCACCTCGACGAGGCATTGCCTGCACGCCCCGACCGGCTCGAGCAGCGGATGGTCGCAGAACCGCGGGATCTGGATGCCGACCAGTTCCGCCGCCCGGATCACCAGGGTGCCGTTCGGGACCCGGACCTCGACCCCGTCGATCGTCAGCGTCACCGGGTCGGCGGGGTGCTCGTCGGCGGTCATCGCGTCCCCCCCGTGGTCAGTTCGGACAGCGCCGGATCGAACGGACACCCACCGTGCTCGAAGTGCGCCAGGTACTCCTCGCGGAAGTACGTCAACGAGGACGTGATCGGACTCGCGGCGGCATCCCCCAACGCGCAGAACGACTTTCCAGCGACACCATCGGCAATGTCGAGAAGGGTCTCCAGGTCCGCCGCGGTGCCGTTGCCCGCCTCCATCCGTTCCATCACCTGCACCAACCAGTAGGTGCCCTCACGGCAGGGGGTGCACTTGCCGCAGGATTCGTGTGCGTAGAACCGGGTCCAGCGCAGCACCGCCCGCACCACGCAGGTCGTCTCGTCGAAGATCTGCAGCGCCTTGGTGCCGAGCATCGACCCGGCGCCGACGACACCCTCGTAGTCCAGGGGCACGTCGAGGTGCGCGTCGGTGAAGAGCGGTGTGGACGACCCTCCCGGGGTCCAGAACTTGAGCCGGTGCCCGGCCCGCACCCCGCCTGCACAGTCGAGCAGTTCGCGCAGCGTCACCCCGAGGGGCGCCTCGTACTGTCCCGGCCGGGTCACGTGCCCGGACAGCGAGTACAGCGTAAATCCCGGCGACTTCTCGCCGCCCATCGACCGGAACCAGTCCGGTCCGTGCAGCAGGATCGGCGGCACGCTCGCAATGGATTCGACGTTGTTGACGACGGTGGGGCTGGCGTACAGGCCCGCGACCGCGGGGAACGGTGGCCGCAGCCGGGGCTGGCCGCGCCGGCCCTCGAGGGAGTCGAGCAGCGCGGTCTCCTCGCCGCAGATGTAGGCGCCTGCCCCGGCGTGCACGACGATGTCGATGTCGACCCCGCTGCCGAGGATGTCGCGTCCGAGATACCCGGCCGTGTACGCCTGCGTGACCGCGGTCTGCAGGCGGCGCAGCACCGGCAGCACCTCGCCGCGGACGTAGATGAATGCCTGCCCGGCGCGGATCGCATACGCCGCGATGATCGCCCCTTCGATCAGGGCGTGCGGGGTGGCGAGCATCAGCGGCATGTCCTTGCAGGTGCCCGGCTCGGACTCATCGGCGTTGATCACCAGGTAGTGCGGGGCGGCATCGGCTCCGTCCCGATCCTGCGGGATGAACGACCATTTCACCCCGGTCGGGAAGCCCGCCCCGCCGCGTCCGCGTAGGCCCGCCGCCTTGACCGCGTCGATCACCGCATCGGGGTCCATCCCCAGCGCGGTCCGCAGTGCCCGGTAGCCGTCGTGGCGCAGGTACGTCTCGAGCGTCCACGATCGGGGCTCGTCCCAGTAGCGGCTCAGGACCGGGGTCAGGGTCATGACGGCTCCGCCCCCTCCGCGCCCGGCCCGGGTGCGGGATCCGGTGCCCGCATGCCCCGTTCGTTCGCAACCCGCAGCCCGGCAAGGGTGGCGTCCCCGGCCGCGCCGGCATCCACCGCGTCCGGACGGGGGTCGGGGAACCCAGCGAGGATCCGCTCGGTCTCCCGGAACGTGCACGGTGGTGCGCCGCGGACCGGGATCGCCGTGCCCCCCGCGCGCAGGGTGTCCACCAACTCGACGGCCGTCTCGGGCGTCTGGTTGTCGAAGAACTCCCAGTTCACCATCACCACCGGCGCGTAGTCACACGCCGCGTTGCACTCGAGGTGTTCGAGGGTGACGGTGCCGTCGGCGGCGGTGTGTCCCGGGTCGAGCCCGAGATGAGTGCGGAGCCGGTCGAGAATCGCGTCGCCACCCATCACCGCGCACAGTGTGTTCGTGCACACCCCGACCAGGTAGTCCCCGGTGGGGCTGCGTCGGTACATCGAGTAAAAGGTGGCCACCGCCGACACCTCCGCGGCCGTGAGATCCACTTGGGCGGCGCAGAATTCGATCCCGGCTGCGGTGACGTGGCCGTCCTCCGACTGGACCAGGTGCAGCAGCGGCAGCAGCGCCGACCGCGCCTGCGGGTATCGGCCGACGATCTCCTTGGCGTCCACCTCGAGCCGAACCCGGACCTCCGCCGGGTACCCGTGCGCCGCGGTCACCGGTCCACCCCGCCCATGACGGGATCGATGCTGGCCACCGAGGCGATCACGTCCGCCACCATGCCGCCCTCGCACATCACCGACACCGCCTGCAAGTTGGTGAACGACGGGTCGCGGTAGTGCACCCGGTACGGTCTGCTGCCGCCGTCACTGACCATGTGCACCCCCAGCTCGCCGCGGGGCGACTCGACGGCCACGTACACCTGCCCGGCAGGCACCCGGAAGCCCTCGGTGACCAGCTTGAAGTGGTGGATCAGCGCCTCCATCGAGGTGCCCATGATGTGTTCGATGTGTTCGGCCGAATTGCCAAGCCCGTCCGGCCCGAGCGCGAGGTCCGCCGGCCAGGCGATCTTCCTGTCGTCGAGCATGACCGGGCCGGGCCGCAGCCGGTCCAGGCACTGCCGGGCGATCTTCACCGATTCCCGCATCTCCCGGATCCGAATCAGATATCGGCCGTAGCAGTCGCTGCCGCTGTCGGTGACGACGTCGAAGTCGTAGGTCTCGTAGCCACAGTACGGTTCGGCGCGCCGCAGGTCGTGCGGCAGGCCGGTGGCGCGCAGGATCGGTCCGGTGATGCCGAGCGCCATGCACCCGGTCAGATCGAGGTAGCCGACGCCCTTGGTCCGAGCCTTCCAGATCGGGTTCTCATTGAGCATCAACTCCATGTCCCGCAACCGGTTCGGGAGAATGGTGAGCAGCTCCCGCGCCGCGGCGATGGCGCCGTCGGACGCGTCCTGCGCAAGGCCGCCGGGGCGGATGTAGGCGTGGTTCATCCGCAACCCGGTGAACTTCTCGAACACGTCCAGGATCAGCTCCCGTTCCCGGAATCCGAACAGCATCGCGGTGACCGCACCGAGCTCCATGCCGCCGGTCGCCAGGGCGACCAGGTGCGAGGCGATCCGGTTCAGCTCCATCAGCAGCACCCGGATCACGGTGGCGCGCTCGGGAATCAGGTCCGTGACGCCGAGCAGCTTCTCGACGGCCAGGCAGTACGCGGTCTCGTTGAAGAACGGGGACAGGTAATCCATCCGGGTCACGAAGGTGACCCCCTGAATCCAGCTGCGGTACTCCAGGTTCTTCTCGATGCCGGTGTGCAGATAGCCGATCCCGCACCTCGCCTCGGTGACCGTCTCCCCCTCGATCTCGAGGATCAGCCGCAGCACCCCATGCGTCGACGGATGTTGCGGGCCCATGTTGACGACGATCCGTTCGTCACCGGATTGCGCTGCCGCACCGACGATCTCATCCCAATCCTGCCCGCCTGCACTGTAGACGGTGCCGATCGGGTCGCCGCTAACGCCGCTCATCAGCTGTACCCCCTCCGCTGATCGGGTGGCGGGATCCGCGCCCCCTTGTACTCGACCGGGACACCGCCGAGCGGGTAATCCTTCCGCTGCGGATGGCCCTGCCAGTCGTCCGGCATCTGGATCCGGGTCAGCGCCGGATGCCCGTCGAACACGATGCCGAAGAAGTCGTACGCCTCCCGCTCGTGCCAGTCGTTGGTCGGGTAGACGGCGTACAGCGACGGCACGTGGGGGTCCGCGTCCGGCACCGCCACCTCCAGCCGAAGCCTGCGCCCCCAGGTGATCGACTGCAGCGGATACACGGCGTGCAGTTCCCGGCCGGAGTCCTGCGGGTAGTGCACACCGTTCACACCGAGGCACATCTCGAAACGCAGTGCGGGAGTGTCCCGTAACGCGCGTGCCACCGCTGGCAGGTGTCTGGCCCGGACGTGGAAGGTGAGTTCGTCGCGGAACACGACGACCTTCTCGATCGCCTCCCCCGGCGGCACCCCGGCCTCGGTCAGCGCCATGTCGAGTCCGTCGGCGACGGTGTCGAACCAGCCACCGAACGGGCGGGTGGTGCCGGGAGGAAGGGTCACCGGTCGCTGCAGGCGCCCGTATCCGGAGGTGTCGCCGGTGCCGCGGACACCGAACATCCCCTGCCGGACGTCGATCACATCGGGCCTGGTGGATTCGTCGGCGGGCGGGCTCCCCTCCGGCCCTGCCGTCGCCTCCGCGTCGACCCGGCCCTCGGCCCGATCTTCCGGCGAGTCCGCCGTCACCGCAGCAGCCCCCTCATCTCGATGGTCGGGGTGGCCGCGAGGGCGGCCGCCTCGGCGGCCTGCACCGCCGCTTCCCGATTCACCCCGAGCGGCATCTGCGCGATCTTCTCGTGCAGCGCGATGATCGCGTTGAGCAGCATCTCGGGGCGGGGCGGGCAGCCGGGCAGGTAGATGTCGACCGGGACCAGATGATCGACGCCCTGCACGATCGCGTAGTTGTTGAACATTCCGCCGGACGAGGCGCAGACCCCCATCGCCAGTACCCATTTCGGCTCGACCATCTGGTCGTACACCTGCCGCAGCACTGGCCCCATCTTCTGGCTGACCCGGCCGGCGACGATCATCAGGTCGGCCTGCCGGGGGGAGGCGCGGAAGGCCTCCATGCCGAATCGGGCGAGGTCATAGCGACCGGAACTGGTGGCCATCATCTCGATCGCACAGCACGCGAGACCGAAGGTCGCTGGCCATAGGGATCCCTTGCGTGCGTAGCCAGCGATCGACTCGACCGTCGTCAACAGGAACCCACCGGGCAGTTTTTCCTCGAGCCCCATCCGTGTCGCCTCGACTTCCTACTCGATCCGGACCTGGTGTGTCGCACCGGCATCCGTCCCGGGTGGTCGGAGATGTCCGGTCAGTCCCAGGTCAGTCCGCCGCGCCGCCACTCGTAGGCGTAGGCGACGGAGACGTTGACGACGAACAGGGCCATCGCGCTGAACCCGAACACGCCGAGCGCATCGAAGTGCACCGCCCACGGGTAGAGGAAGACGATCTCGATGTCGAAGATGATGAACAGCATCGCGGTCAGGTAGTACTTCACCGGGATCCGCTGCCCGGTCGCACCGCCGATCCCGCTGCCGTGCCGGTCCGGTTGCGCCGTCGGCTCGATACCGCATTCGTACGCTTGCAGTTTCGCCCGGTTCAGGCGCCGCGGCCCGACGATCGACGCCACCAGAACCGAGAACAGTGCGAACACGATCGCGATCGCGCCGAGCACCAGGATCGGAATGTAGACGTTCACGGCCTCCTGGCTCCTCTCCCCGCTGGAGTGTCCGCCGGATCATGCCGGCGCGGGCGGCACCCGGACGCCGACCGGCAGTGTGCCGATCCCGTTGCCCGTCCTGCTCGACCCGCCTCATGACCTGCTCCCTGGTCCGATGCATGCACTTCCCGCGAGCTGTCCCGCGGCCGCGACCGCACGGCACACCGCACGTTCCACAGCCACTCGGAGCGGACCGTCGGGTGCGTGACCCGGCCATGTCCTCTCCCTGGAGCCGAACATACCCCCGCCCGCGCACCGGTGTGAGCCACGACACTCCGATGCTGGTCGACGGTCCCTCAGCGGCCGCGGAGCAGCGCGACGACCTCGTCGGTCAGGCGAATCGGGTCGATTGGGTGCGGGACGCTCGCCTCGGCACGCGACCATCGTGCGAGCCACGCATCGTCGGCGCGGCCGGTCAGGACGACGATCGGGGGGCAGTGCGCTATCTCGTCCCTGAGCTGCTTGGCGAGGCCCATCCCACCGGCCGGGGTTGCCTCACCGTCGAGGATCGCGATCGCGATGTCCCCGGCGTCGAGTCGGCGCACCACGACCGGTGCGGTCGCGACCTCGATGCACTCGACCTCCGGCAGGTCCGGATGCGGTCGGGTGCCGAGCGCGCTGACGACCTGTGCCCGCGTGTTCGCGTCGTCGCTGTAGACGAGGACCTGCAGGCGATTGCCACTCATCCGCGGGATGCTACCGGCGGAGCGGGCCACGCCGGGTCAGGCGCGGCCCGCTCCGGTCGATCAGACCCGGGTGACCTCCAGGCCACCGTCGCGGAACTGCGAGCGCAGCCGCTTCTTGTCGAACTTGCCGACGCTGGTCTTGGGCACCTCGCCGAGGACGGTCCAGTTCTCCGGCAGCTGCCACTTGGCAACCTTCTCCGAAAGGTACTGGCGCAGACCGTCGATGGTGGTGGCGCTGCCCTCACGGAGCACCACCGCGACGAGGGGACGCTCGTCCCACTTCTCGTCGGGGATGCCGATGACGGCGGCCTCGAGGACATCCGGGTGACCCATCACGGCGTTCTCCAGGTCCACCGAGGAGATCCACTCGCCACCGGACTTGATGATGTCCTTGGTGCGGTCGGTGAGGGTGAGGTAGCCGTCCGGGGTGATCGTGCCGACATCGCCGGTGCGGAGCCAGCCGTCGTCGAACTTGTCCGCGGCGTCGACACCGTAATAGGACCCGGTGATCCACGGGCCGCGGACCTCCACCTCACCGATGGACGCGCCGTCGTGCGGCACCGGCGCGCCCGCATCGTCGACCAGGCGGGCCCGCACCGACGCCGGGAAGCGGCCCTGGGAGTAGCGGTAGCGCCACCGCTCGTCGCCCGCGGCATCGGCGGGCGGACGGGCCACCGATCCGAGCGGGGAGGTCTCGGTCATGCCCCAGGCGTGCAGCACCTGGACGTCGTGGTCGTCCGCGAACGCGTGCATCAGCGACGGCGGCACCGCGGAGCCGCCGATCAGCACCTCGCGCATGCACGAGATGTCCTGCGGGTGCGCCTCCAGATGCTGGTGCAGGCCCAACCAGATGGTCGGGACCGCCGCCGCGAAAGTGGGACGTTCCGCCGCGATCAGTTCGGCGAGCGGGGCAGGCTGCAGGAATCGGTCCGGCATGATCAGCGACGCCCCGATCATGAAGGCCGCGTACGGCAGGCCCCACGACATCGCGTGGAACTGCGGCACCACCGCCAGCGCGCGGTCCCCCTGCTGCAGCCCCGGGCCGTCCGTCATGCACACCTGCATCGAATGCAGGTAGATCGAACGGTGGGAATAGACAACACCTTTCGGGTCACCGGTGGTGCCGGAGGTATAGCACATTGCGGCCGCAGCCCGTTCGTCGAGCTCCGGCCAATCGAAGTCCGTCGGCCTGCCGTCGATCAGCGTCTCGTATGCGTGCAGCTGCACCCCGTCGGGCACCTCCAGTCCGGCGGTGGAGTCGCCGGTGACGATCACGTGCCGGACCGTGCGCAGCTGCGGCAACTGCGGGGCAAGCAGCGGAATCAGCGTCGGATCGACGATGATCACGTGATCCTCGGCATGGTTCGCGACATGCACCAGCTGCTCCGGGAAGAGCCGGATGTTGAGGGTGTGCAGCACCGCGCCCATCGACGGCACGGCCAGGTACGCCTCGAGATGCTCGGCGTTGTTCCACATGAACGTCGCGACCCGATGGTCCCCGGTGACGCCGAGATCGCGCAGGGCGTGCGCCAGGGCAGCACAGCGCCGACCCACCTCGGCGTAGCTGCGGCGCCGAGCCCCGGCGTCGGTCCACGTCACGACCTCCGCACCGCCGTGCACCGTGGCACCGTGGCGCAGCAGCTGCGCGATCGACAGGGGGGCGTCTTGCATCGTGCTCAACATGGGTCACTCCTTGCTCGGGTCGTGAGCGACCATTGTGACCCATCGCACATTTGCTAGGGCGGCGACCGGCCGGTCACCGGATACCCGGTCGGCGGGGGCTCCTGCCCTACTGTCGTCGAGTGGACTTCATCCAGCAGCGCTTCATCGACCCGGTCAGCGACGTTCTCTACACCTATGTGCTGATCTACCTGCTGATCGGGGCCGGGCTGTACTTCACCGTCCGCACCCGCGGTGTCCAGTTCCGCAAGTTCGGGGCCATGGTCCGCCAGCTCGGCGCGTCCCGGTCCGGGGCGGGCGGCGGGATCTCCTCGTTCCAGGCGTTCTGTGTCGGGGTTGCCTCGCGGGTCGGCACCGGCAACATCGCGGGTGTCGCGATCGCGCTGACCCTCGGCGGCCCCGGCGCCATCTTCTGGATGTGGTGCGTCGCCCTGTTCGGCATGGCCACCGCCGCCGTCGAGGCGACCCTGGCGCAGCTGTTCAAGGTCCGCGGCCCGGACGGCGCCTTCCGCGGCGGACCCGCCTACTACATTCAGCGCGGGCTCGGCTCACGCGCAGGCGGGCTGCTGTTCGCGGTCCTGCTGGTGCTCACCTTCGGGTTCGCGTTCAACATGGTCCAGGCCAACACGATCGCGGACGTGCTCGCGCAGGCGCACACCGTCGACCAGAAGTGGACGGCGCTGGTGCTGATGCTGCTCGCCGCACCGGTGCTGTTCGGCGGGATCCGCAGGGTCGCGAAGGTCGCCGAACTGGTGCTGCCGGTCATGGCCGGGGCCTATGCCCTGCTCGCGCTGGTCATCATCGTCATCAACATCGGCCGGGTCCCCGAGGTGTTCGGCTGGATCATCGGCGGGGCCTTCGGGATCGGCGAGGCGGCGGCAGGCATCACCGGCGGCATCGCCGCGGCCATGCTCAACGGCGTCAAGCGCGGGCTGTTCTCCAACGAGGCGGGCATGGGCAGCGCCCCGAACGCCGCCGCGACCGCGACCGTCTCGCACCCGGTCAAGCAGGGTTTCGTCCAGGCCCTCGGCGTGTTTGTCGACACGATGATCGTGTGCACCGCGACCGCGATGATCATCATGATGGCCGGTCCCGAGGTGTACCAACCCGGCGTCACCGGATCCGGGATGGGCGCATCGCTGACGCAGCAGGCGGTGCAGCACGAGCTGGGCTCCTGGTCGACCTGGCTGATGACCGTGCTGATCTTCGTGTTCGCGTTCTCCTCGGTGATCGGCAACTACTCGTACGCCGAGGTGAACATGACCTACCTCGGGGCGGGCCCGCGCACCCTGCAGGTGTTCCGGGTGCTCGTCCTCGCCGGTGTCGGTCTGGGGTCGGTGATGGCGCTCGCCGCGGTGTGGGCGCTCGCCGACGTGGCGATGGCACTGATGGCGATCGTCAACCTGGTCGCGATCGTGCTGCTCGGCAAGTGGGCGTTCGGCGCGTTCCGGGACTACGACCGGCAGGTGAGCGCCGGGCTCGACCCGGTGTTCACCGACCGGGACAATCCCGACCTGCCCGGCGAGCTCCCCGACTCGGTGTGGCACACCCCGGGAGCGGTCGTCAGCGAGCGGTGACGGCGCGGTCCGCGCGCGGCCCGACGCTCAGCTGCCGCGCGTGGACTCGCCGAGGATCTGCGCGAGTTGCCTTCTCGCCCGGTTCAATCGGGACTTCACGGTCTGCACGCCGACGCCCTGATGCTCGGCAATGTCGGCGTAGGTGAGATCGCCGAACTCGCGGAGGATCAGCGCCGTTCGAAAGTCCTCCGGCAGCCGGGCCAGCGCACTCCGGAGCTCGTCACGGGTGGCGATCGACTCGTCGAGGCCGGGGCCGTCGTCGGTCAACGTGACGGACACGTCCGCATCGGTGAAGTCCGTGAGGTCGGTGTCCGGTTTCCGGCTCCGCACCACCATCAGCGCGTTATTGACCGCGATCCGGTGCAGCCAGGTCCCGAACCGTGCCTCGCCGCGGAACCGGTCGAGATGCTGCCACGCCGCGATCAGGGTGTTCTGCAGTGCGTCCTCGGCGTCGTGGCGGTTGCCGGTTGTCGACAGGCACACCGCCCAGACGTGGGTGCGGTGGCGCTCGACGAGCTGCGCGAACGCCGCCTGATCGCCACCACGCGCCTGCACGAGCAGCGTCACGTCGTCCATTCAGCGTCCCCCCGCGTCTCGCGTATCCGGATGATCGTAGCGAGGCACGTCGACCCGGACGTTCACCAGCCGGAATCTCCGTCGAGATTGTCCGGTTCACCGAGATCGATGTCGGCGTCCGCCGCTGCGTCGTCGGCCGTCGTGAACGGCTCCTCCGCGGCGGGCCCACCATCGAGGTCGGGATCGTCCGGGTCGTCGGCAGCGCCCGCCGCGTCGTTCCCGGCCGTCACCTCGGTGGCCGGGTCGTCGTCGGTGAGGACCAGCTCGTCCTCGTCGACCAGCACCGCGTCGTCGTCCATCACCGGAACCAGATCGGCGGGGGCGGCACCGGGCTCCGCCGCGAACGCGGCGGCCAACGCCTCCTCCCACACCCCGGGAGCGGGACCGTCGGCCGAATCGGCCTGCAGGGCAGCGAGGAGGGCGCCGACCGCGTCGTCATCATCCTGCATGCTGTCACTCCCGGGGTGTGGGTGGGCGGAACGCTGTCATCGATGGTAGCGAGACCACGACGCGGGAGCCGCGTCAGAAGGCGGCGTCGGCCGAGGTGTCGTAGCCGGCCGCGTCCTGATCCGGGGCGCCGAGGTCGGTGCTGTACCCCGGGTCGGAGGGGATGTCTTCGGCGTTGAGGCGGAAGTCCTCCACCCCGTCGCCGTCGCTGTCGACGGCGAGGATGTCCGTGTAGCCGTCGCCGTTCGTGTCGATCATGACGGTGTCGATGAGTCCGTCGCCGTCCGAGTCGACCCCGACGCTGTCCGCGCGGCCATCCCCGTCGGTGTCCGACTTGACGGTGTCCGGGGCCCCGTCCCCGTCGGTGTCGAAGGTCGACTCGACCAGCCGACCGTCCTCGAGGGTGTCCACCCGGCGCAGGCTGCCGTCGGCGTCGTAGTGCGCGATCACGTCCACCTGGCCGTCGTCGTCGGCGTCCTGCCCGACCACGATCGTGCCGTCCGGCGCGGCGGTGGCGACGGTGTCGAACGTGCCGTTGCCGTCGGTGTCCGCCTCGACCAGGGTGATCTCCCCGTTGTCGTCGAGGTGGGCGGTGACGGTGTGTCCCGCGGCGTCGGTCGAGTGGACGACGTCGACGGTGCCGTCACCGTCCACGTCGCGGGCGACCGACGTCGGAGCCGGCTGCGGCGAGGTCGCCTCGGCGGTCGGCGTGCTCGGGGCTGCCGCGTCCTGCGCCGCGGCTCCGGTCGCCGGGGTCGGGTACTCGGTCGCCGCGGTGGTGGAGGGGGTGGTTGCGGTGGTGTCGGACATCGGTTCGGCCCTTCTGTCGGCAAGCTCTGTCGTGCGCTGTCGACAATGAGATGCGGGCCGGGCCGACAATGTTCCCGACGATCCGAAACAAATCTCCGGCGGGCGGGAACCCCACCCTCCGCCCCGTCCAGCTGGGGAAGCTCAGTTCACCAGACCGGAGCGGGACAGGAACTTCTTCGCATCCTCGACGCCGTTCACATCCCGCACGGTCACCCGCACACCCGTGTTGGTGTTCACGGTCGTGACATCGACGAGCCCGTCCGCCGGGTCCGGAGCGGAAATATCCGCGGCCGACATCCGGTCGATGCTCTCGACGAGGGTGCTGTTCGGTCCCTCAAGCGACCCCCGCCGCGCACCGATGATGTCCTTCCGCGCCTCGGCCTGGTCGAGGGAGATCGTGACGCTGTTCCACGGCGGGGTGGTGAGTCCGGCGAGATCGCCCGACTCGTCCAGGCTGCACATGACCTGCACGCCACCGTTATCGGTGACCAGGTGACCGTTCTCGCAGTCGGCCAGATCCGACCGGAGGGTGGTGGGGACCGCGGCGAGGACCTGGTCGACCTCCTTCGCGACGGCATCACCGTTCGCATTGGTGACCGGCGCCGACGAGGTCGCGTCCGCGCCGGACGGTGCCGATCCCCCGGTGGTCTGCGCCGACGTTGGGGCAGCGTCGGCCGACTCCCCGGTGTCGCGCATCAGCATTCCGCCGATAGCGGCCGCTCCGCCGATGACGACTACCGCGGCAGCACCCACCAGCAGGGTGCGGCTGGGCCGCCGGGACCGGGTCGGGGCGGGGGTCTCCTCCCGCGGGGTCGGTGCGAGGTCGGCGGCGGTGGGGACCGGACGCGGCGGGGCGGCGGACAGACCGGTTAGCGCTCCCTGCGCCACCACCGTCTTCGGGTCGTCGAGCGTGGCGACGGGACCGAGGGCCCGCAGCCGGTCGTGTACCAACGGGATTCGCGCTGTCCCGCCGGTCAGGTACAGCGCGGCAAGCTGATCGGGTGCGGTCACCCCGGCGTCGAGCAGGGTTTCGCGGGTCAGGTGCACCGCCCGGTCGACCGTCGGCGCGATCAGCTCGTCGAACTCGCCGCGGGTGATCTGCAGCGTCTCCCGCGTCCCGTTGCCGGTCACCGTGATCGTCGCCGACGGTGCCTCCGACAGCAGTTCCTTCGCGCGTCGCACCGACTCGTCCAGCGCGTGCCGCACGTCGATCGGTGCCCCGCGCCGCAGGTATTCCCGCAGGTCGGGGTCGCGGTCGTCGAGTTGCCGGTCCACCCAGCGGGCGACGAGGGCGTCGACGTTCTTGCCGCCGAGTCCGTTGTCGCCGCGGGCGGCGATGACCCGGAAGCCGCCCCGCTCGTCGACGGTGAGGACCGCCACGTCGAGGGTGCCGCCACCGAAGTCGAACACGGCGATCTTCGCACCCGGCTGCAGGGTGTGCGATCGGCTGTAATGCTGTGCCGCGGCGCGGGGTTCGGAGATGAAGGTGATCCGCGCCGGGTCGATTCCGGCGTGCCGGGCCGCGTCGGCCAGCACCTGGATCTGTTCCGGTGACCACGCCTCGGGATGGGTCAGCACCACCCCGGACGGCGGCACCCCCGCGTGCGCGGCGACCGCCCGGTCGAGCACGCTGCGGAGCACGGCCGCGACCGGAAGGAAGGTGGGCACCGTGAATCCGCCCACCGCGATCGTCGGCGCGCCGATCAGGCGCTTCGGCGCGGGGAGATAACCGGCGGGATTGCGGGTGGCCTCATTGGCCGCGACCTCACCGACGGCGATCCGGTCCGGCGTCTCGACGTGGACGGCCGACGGCATCAGATTGCTCGCATGGGATAGGGCGAGGGTCTCCACCCGCCCGCTCGTCGCGCCGGAATGTGCTGCCGCGGTGTTGGAGGTGCCGAAGTCGATACTCAGCAACCAGTCCGGCGTGGTCATCAAGCCCCCTGTTCGTCGCTCGCGGCACACTACCACCCGACCGATGCCGCGCCCGGCGGCGCCGAGGTCCCGGACGATCCGGCGGTCCGGCGGCTCTGAGCTGGGTGTTCGGGCCGGGTTCAGTTCCACCACCGTTCGAGCACCCGGGCCACGCCGTGGTTGGCGTTTGACGCAGTGACCTCGTTGGCCGCCGCGATCGCGTCGTCGTGGGCGTTGGCCACCGCGACACCATGCCGCGCCATCGTCAGCATCGGAACGTCGTTCGGCATGTCCCCGAACGCGATGATCGCGGAGTCGGTGACCCCGAGGTGTTCCGCGAGCGCGGCCAGCCCGGACGCCTTCGTCACGCCGGGGGCGGAGACCTCGATCAGCCCGTTGTTCGTCGAATAGGTCAGGTCGACCCGGTCCCCGACCAGCGGGGCGAGGCGGGCGATCATGTGCGAACTGGCAATGCCGGGGAGCCGGATCAGCAACTTCACCGCCGGGTGGGCGAGCACGTCCTCCGCGGACATCTCCGTGTTGTCCGGATTGAGCCAGGCATGCTCGTAGCCGGGGGAACTGACGAACTGCGGTGTTGCGGCATCGTGGGCGCTGGCCCCGACCCGTTCCGCGGCGAGACCGGACCCGGGGAGCGCATCCTCAGTCAGGTCGGCGAGCCAGGACAGGGTGCCGGCAGACAGGGTTTCGGCACGCAGCACTCGGTCGGTGTTGCTGTCATAGAGGACGGCGCCGTTGGCGCACACCGCAAGTGGGGCGTAATCGAGGCCGTCGACGACGGGGCCGATCCACCGCGGCGGACGCCCGGTGGCCAGGACGAACGGCACACCGTCGGCGAGGGCGGCGTGCACGGCGGCACGGGTACGGGCGCTGACCTGCTCGTCGTCGTCGATGAGGGTCCCGTCGACGTCGCTGGCGATCAGTTCGGGTTTGGAATCGCGGTGATCGTGCACTGCACCCATCTTGCCGCAGCGGCGGCACCGGCGCCGGGCGCCTCGGAGCATCCGGTCCGGCGGCACGCAGCACGGATCCGGCCGCGGGTGACCGGGCGGCGGTTCGCCGACCCGGTCACCCGAACGGACCTCAGGAACCGAAGAGTGAGCCGATCGAACCCAGGTCGAGCGACCCGAAGTCGGCGGAGCCGCCGGATTCGGCGGCCGTCACGGTGACGGTTGCGGCGGCGGAGGTGGAACCGGCGTGGCCTTCGCCCGGAGTGTGGACGGCGGTGATGCTGTGCGCACCCGCGGTGTCGAACGTGTGCGACAACGTCACGACACCGTCGACGACCGCGACGGGCGCACCGATCGGGACGGCACCGTTCATGAACTGCACGGTTCCGCCGGCCGTCGCCGGGGTCACCGTTGCCTGAAGCGCGACCGCGGTACCCACGGTCGCGGTCGCCGGGGCGGTGACGACGGTGCTGGTGGCAATGTCGGGGACGGTGACGGTGACCGCGGCCGAGGTGGAGCCAGCGAACGACGGGCCGCCGCTGTAGACCGCGGTGATCGCGTGAGCACCCGGCGTGGCCAGCACCGCGTCCGTCAGGGTCGCCTTGCCGTAGGCAACCGGGACCGGTGCGCCGAGGTCGGTATCGCCGTCACGGAATTGGACGGTGCCGGACGTCGCGGACGGCGAGATCGTGACCGCAAGCGCGAACGGCGTTCCGGCGACAGCGGTCTCGGGTGCGGTCACGGTGGTCCTGGTCGTCGCCGCGGTGGTCGCCGCGGTGACCGTGATGGTGGTCGAGGCGGTGGCGTTGCCGAATCCTGCTGCGCCGGTGAAGCGTGCGGTGAGGGTGTACTCGCCCGGCGTGAGGAACACATGATTCCAGAGGCTGCTTGACGCGGAATCGGTCACGGTCCCGACGTCGACCCCGGTGTAGGCGTTCCACATCACGTGCTTGCCGTCGACCTGCCACTCCAGGCTGCCGCTGACTTTCGAGCCGAAGGCCAGCTTGATCGTGGTCGTCTTGCCCGCGACGGGCGTCGAGGAGGGCTGGGTGATGGTGGCGGTGACCGGAGTCCCCGCCTCGTCGGCCGCGGTCACCCCGAGCGGCGAGACGGCCGGTTGTGCGGATGCCGGCGTCGCGGCGAGCAGCAGGCCTGCGGCCACGACGACCGATGCGGCCGGGGCAACGGCCCAGCGAATTCGGGATGGTCTGATCACGGGGTCTCTCCTCGAGGGTGGGGTGGCGGCCGACAACGCGCAGCATGCACACGGGGCAGGTGTGCAACACGTGTCGATTCGGGGGTTCTGGCTGGCCGCATCATTCGGCGCTAGACGCGATTTCGACGATTTCGGTCGATTCGGACACTAATGAACAAGTTCTCGTTTATGGTCCGAATCACACTTTTTCCTTCTGTTCCGGAAGCAACTATCTAAGAGGAGAGTCATGGCCCTGACCCACGTCCGTCGTGGTGCCGTCCCCGTCGCCGCGGCCGCCGCTGTCGCGGCGGGTGCCCTGCTGTCGGCGTCCCCCGCCGCCGCGGCAACCAACACCATCGAGTTCGCAGGAGCCTGCCAGGCGCGCGCGATTCTCACCCAGCACATTTCCCAGACGCTCGGCATGAGCATCACCGCGCCGGACGCCGTCAATGCGGGCGACGAGTTCAGCTACACCGTCCAGCCGACGGTCAGCTCGCTGCCCGACAAGGAATCCATCGCAACCACGGTCGACATCCAGCGCCTCAAGATCGACTGGGATCTACCCGCGAACACCGAATTTGTCTCCGCCGCAGTCGTCCCCGGCACGTCGAAGGGACTGACCGGGGTCGCGCCGACCGCGATCCTCGTCAACGAGGCAGGCGTCCCCGACGCAGCGGGCACGGTCATCCGGCTCTCCGGCGACAACGAGACGGTCGCCAACGGCCCGAAGTCCAGCGCCACCACCCCCGGCGGCATCGCGGTCGAGAAGACCAAGACCGACATGGCGGGCAACCCCACCGCGGACGGCTCAACGCAGTTCCAGCTCCCGGCCGTCACGGTCACCGTCAAGGCGCTCGCCGAGGGGGTCGTCACCCCCACCGTGCGGGTCGCGGGTGATGCCGCAAACTACAACAGCGACACCAACTACGACACGTTCCTTGCCCGCGCCAACGCGCTCGGCTCCGTCCAGAACGCGCCGTCGTTCTGCACCCCGAAGGACGGCAAGCGCCCCGGCAACGACGTTCCGGTCAACGCGGGCGGCCAGGCCCTCGCCACGATCACCGTCGGCGAGGGCGGGCCGGTCGATCCCGGCCCGAACCCGGGCCCGGGCACCGGAGAGGGTGACGGATCGATCGGCGGCGGTTCCTCCGACCTCGACTTCGACTTCGGTTCCGTCGACATGGGTTCGGTGACCGGGCTGCTCGGCTCCTAACCGGAGCCCCTCCCCGATCCTTGACGCCCGGCGGGCTGGGCCGGTCCCCCTGCGGGACCGGCCCTTTCGGCTATCCTCCGGCGCTCGACGCCAGCGCGCGGTCGAGCGCATCGGTCGGCGGTGTCGCCACCTGCGGCGGTCGCCCGGACACCATGTCCAGCACCGCCTTCGGGCGCGCCAACCACTCCCGCGCGGTGTTCCGCGCGACGGTGATGGTCCGGCAGTCACAGTCGCCGCGGACCCCGTCCACATCCATGCCGGCATGCCTGCACAACGCAACCGCACGGGTGACATGCGGCTCCTGGCTGACGATCAGCGCGCGGGTCACCCCGAACGTCTGCACGGCCCGCGCGCAGGTGTCGTAGGTGTCCAGGCCGTGATCGTCCCCAACGATCAGGTCCCGGTCGATCCCCGAATCGACCAGATATCCGGTCATTGCGGCGATCTCGTTCCCGGAGGTCCCGTTGGCGTCGCCCGAGACCAGCACCGCACGGGCCTTGCCGTCGCGCACCAAGGCCGCCGCGACGTCGAGCCGGCCGGCGAGGAACGACATCGGCTTGCCGTCCTGCACCTTCGCGCCGAGCACGATCACCACCGGCGCCTCCGGCGCGTCGGCCGGCTCGTGAACCCGCCCGGCGGCGGCGGCCGCGATCACCGCCATCGACCCGACCGCGGCGGTCACCCCGGCAGCGAGGACGGCCCCGCCGCCGAGTGCGAGCCGCCTGCGACGCCTGCGTCGATCCACCGGCACGCCGTCAGGCCCCGTCACCGCCCGACGCGGACCGGCGCGCGGCCTTCGCCGCCGCCTCCTCCGCGTCCATCCGATCGGCCTCCGCGAGGGTGGGCGCACCGCCGCCGAGGCGGGCGGGAACCCAGTACTCCCCCGCCGGGTGCTGGTAGTTCTCCTGCAGCGCGTGCAGCGTCGACTCCATCGACGCGTGCACCGTCGCCGTCAGCGCGTCGGCCGGACCGACCGCGGCGATCGGTTCGCCGACCGCCATCGAGATCGGGGTATTGGTCCGGCCCAGCCGCTTCGGATGCCCCTTCGTCCACACCCGCTGCGAACCCCAGATCACCACCGGGATGATCGGCACGCCCGCCTCGATCGCCATCCGGGCCGCGCCGGACTTGAAGTCCTTGATCTCGAAGCTGCGGCTGATCGTCGCCTCCGGGAACACCCCGACCAGCTCACCGTCACGCAACGCCTGGACCGCGGCCCGATAGGAGTCCGCGCCAGCGGACCGGTCTACCGGGATGTGCTTCATCATCCGCATCATCGGCCCGGCGATGGGGTTGTCGAAGACCTCCTTCTTGGCCATGAAGCGGACGTACCGCTTCACTTCTCGTGCCGGGATGCCCGCGTAGGTGAAGTCCATGTAGCCGGTGTGATTGATCGCGATCACCGCACCACCCGACGCCGGGATGTGCTCGGCGCCGCTGATCGTGAACCGCAGCCCCTCCGCGAAGAACAGCGTGCGGGCGACACCGATGATCGTTCTGTAGAAGGGTTCCACGCGGCCAGCCTAGTGTGTGGGCGCACACAGCGTCCGTCGGCGCTCGCGGGTGATGTACACCCCAATCCGGGCGACCGGGCCGCGCGCACCCGGCCCGGTTTGCGCCGCCGCCTACCCTGGTAGGCGTCGCATCACCGTAGGAGGCATTCGAAGTGCAGGTCACGAGCGTCGGACACGCCGGGTTCCACATCCAGACCGAGGCGGGGTCCATCCTCTGCGACCCGTGGGTCAATCCGGCCTACTTCGCGTCGTGGTTCCCGTTCCCCGACAACACCGGGCTCGACTGGGACGCCCTCGGCGACGTCGATTACCTCTACGTGTCGCACCTCCACAAGGACCACTTCGACCCGCAGACACTGTCCAAGCACGTCAACAAGGACGCGACGGTGCTGCTGCCGGACTACCCGGTGCCGGACCTGCGCCGCGAGCTGGAGAAGCTCGGCTTCACGAAGTTCTTCGAGACCCAGGACTCCGTCAAGCACACCGTGCCGGGACCGAACGGCGACCTGGACGTCATGCTCATCGCGCTGCGGGCCCCGGCGGACGGCCCGATCGGCGACTCCGGGCTGGTCGTTTCCGACGGCGAGACCACCTGCTTCAACATGAACGACGCCCGGCCCGTCGACATGGACGTGTTGCACGAGGCGTTCGGCACGATCGACATCCACCTGCTGCAGTACTCGGGCGCGATCTGGTACCCGATGGTCTACGACATCCCGGCGGGCACCAAGCGCAACTTCGGCAAGCAGAAGCGGCAGCGCGGCATGGACCGCTGCCGCAGCTACATCGAGCAGGTCAACGCCACCTGGGTGGTGCCGTCCGCGGGCCCGCCGGTCTTCCTCGACGCCGCGCTGCGCGACCTCAACGACGACCACGGCGACGAGGGCAACATCTTCCCCGACCAGATCGTCTTCCTTGAGCAGATGCGGATCCACGGCAACGACGGTGGCCTGCTGATGATCCCCGGCTCGACGGTCGACATTCACGGCGCGCAGGCCACCCTGAGCCACCCGATCCCGGACGCCGACGTCGACGCGATCTTCTCCGACAAGGCCGCCTACATCGAGGACATGGCGCAGCGGATGGCGCCGGTCATCGCGGCGGAGAAGGCATCCTGGGCGCCCGCGTCCGGCGAACCGCTGATCGGCCCGCTCAGGGCGAAGTTCGAGCCGATCATGGCGCAGTCCGACCTGATCTGCGACGGCATCGGCTACCCGGTCGGCCTGGTGATGGGCGACGAGACCGTCGTGCTGGACTTCCCGAACCGCGCCGTCCGTGCGCCTGCCGAGGGAGACGGCAAGTACCGCTACGGTTTCCGCATCGCACCCGAGCTGGTGCGGACCGTGCTGCGGGACGACGAGCCGGACTGGGTGAACACCATCTTCCTGTCCACCCGGTTCGAGGCGTGGCGGGTCGGCGGCTACAACGAATTCCTCTACACCTTCTTCAAGTGCCTGACCGACGAGCGGATCGCGTACGCGGACGGCTGGTTCGCCGAGGCGCACGACGACACCGCGTCCATCGAGGTCGGCGGCTACGAGATCCAGCGCCGCTGCCCGCACCTCAAGGCGGACCTGTCGAAGTTCGGTGTCGTCGACGGCAACACCCTGACCTGCAACCTGCACGGCTGGCAGTGGGACCTCGAGTCCGGCCGCTGCAAGACCAGCAAGGGTCACGAGCTCCGTACGGCCAAGCTGTAGTACCCCAACGAAGGTTCCCTAATGTCACATCGGGTCACTTGGCGTTATCCGCTGTGACATTAGGGAACCACCGGGGCGACGCGTTCGGCGGCTACGCCCACAATGCCAGGTAGTCCTCGCGCCCGAACATGGTCGCCGCGTCGACGGCGGTCGGGTGCCCGGCGCGCGGGTCGGCACCGGCGGCCGCGAGTACCCGCACCACCGCCTCTTCACCCTTGAAGATGGCACCCGCGACCGGGGACTGGCCGCGGTCGTTGAGCCGGTTCACGTCCGCGCCCCGGTCCGCGAGCAGCCGGACCGCGGCCGCGTGCCCGTGATAGGCGGCGAGCATCACGAGGGTGTCGCCGGTGCCGTTCGTCAGGTTTGCCGGGACCCCGGCGTCCAGGTAGGCGGTCAGGGCGTCGGCGTCGCCTGCGCGGGCGGCGTCGAACACCCGCTCCGCGATCTCCTGCAGCCGCGGGTCGATCGGGTGGTCGGTCATACCACCCGACGCTACCGCCCCGCCCCGCCCCGCCCCGCCTGAGCGAATGTGGCACTCGGTCAGTCTGACTGACCGAGTGCCACATTCGGTCACAGCTCGGGGGCTACGGGGCGCGCAGGACGTCCGTCCCGACGAACGGCTGCAGCGCCGCGGGCACGCGGACGGAGCCGTCGGCCTGCTGGTGGTTCTCCAGGATCGCCACGATCCAGCGGGTGGTCGCGAGGGTGCCGTTGAGGGTCGCGGCGGTCTGCGGCTTGCCGTTGTCGTCGCGGTAGCGGACCCCGAGGCGGCGAGCCTGGAAGGTGGTGCAGTTCGACGTCGACGACAGCTCGCGGTACCGCTGCTGCGTCGGCACCCACGCCTCGCAGTCGAACTTGCGTGCCGCGGACGACCCGAGGTCCCCGCCCGCGACGTCGATGACGCGGTACGGCACCTCGATCGCGGCGAGCATCTCCCGCTCCCAGCCGAGCAGTCGCTGGTGTTCGGCGTCCGCGTCCTCCGGCCTGCAGTAGGTGAACATTTCCACCTTGTCGAACTGGTGGACGCGGATGATGCCGCGGGTGTCCTTGCCGTAGCTGCCCGCCTCCCGCCGGAAGCACGACGACCAGCCCGCGTACCGCTTCGCGCCGCCGCTCAGGTCGAGGATCTCACCTGAGTGGTAGCCGGCGAGCGGAACCTCGGAGGTGCCGACGAGGTACAGGTCGTCCTGCTCGAGGTGGTACACCTCCTCCGAGTGCTGTCCGAGGAACCCGGTTCCCTGCATGATCTCGGGCCGGACCAACACCGGCGGGATCATCATCGTGAACCCGTTCGCGGTCGCCTTCTGCGCCGCCAGCTGCAGCAGCCCGAGCTGCAGCAGAGCGCCGTAGCCGGTCAGGAAGTAGAAGCGGGCGCCGGACACCTTCGCGCCGCGCTCCATGTCGAGCAGGCCCAGCGACTCGCCGAGCTCGAGGTGATCCTTCGGGTCGAAGTCGAAGGCGGGCGGTTCGCCGACCGTGTCGAGGGTGATGAAGTCGTCCTCGCCGCCCGCGGGCGCGCCGTCCTGGACGATGTTCGAGATCGCCCGCTGCGCGGCTTCGAGCGCGGCGTCGGCCTCGTGCTGTGCCGCCTCCGCGTCCTTGACCTGCTGCGCGAGCTCCTTCGCCCCGTCCAGCAGCGCGGGCCGCTCCTCGGGGGAGGCCTTGCCGACCTTCTTGCCGAGCGCCTTCTGCTCGGCCCGCAGGTTGTCGCCCGCGAGCACCGCCGCGCGGCGGGACTCGTCGGCCGCGAGCAGCGCGTCGACCAGCGCGGGGTCCTCGCCCCTGGTGCGCTGTGACTGGCGGACGACGTCGGGGTTCTCCCGCAGGAACTTGAGGTCAATCACGACGGAAACCCTACTTGGTCGGCGTGCGGCCCGGCGGCCGCGGAGCGGTCCAGTGTCGGGTCCACCTCATTTCGGTTCCGGTGTGTCGGCGACCGCGCGGCCCCCGCCAGGCATGATGGAGGGCGATGTCCGACGAACGCAGCGCAGCAGACGGCGACCCCACACCCGACCCGGCCGCCCCGCAGGGTGACCGGGGCGATGCCGCGTCCGGCGACGGGTGGGCCGCCGCCGAGCGGTGGACGGGCGGCAGGCAACTGTCCGCGACGGCCACCCGCCGCGCCCTGATCGCGGTCGCGCTGGGTGCGGTGATCGCGGCGATCGCGACGGTCGTCATCTCCGGTGGATTCAAGGGCGGCGACGAACTGCGACCCGACGCCAACGCCGGTGGCCCGCTCGCGACGGGCGCGGTCGCGGGCAAGGCATTCGGCACCGCGGCAGCAGGCGACTGCTTGTCGTGGAGCGAGGCGGACGCCAGCGACCTCACCAAGGTCGACTGCAACGACGAGCACCTGTTCGAGGTGGCGTCCGAGGTGGACCTGAGCGTGTTCCCCGGTGCCGAGTTCGGCCCGGGTTCCCGCTTCCCGAGCGTCCTGCGCTTCTCCCAGTTGCGCGACGAGCACTGCACCCCCGCCGTCACCGAGTACCTCGGCGCGCACTTCGACCCGCACGGCAAGTTCAGCGTCGGATTGATCAACCCGGGGGAGGCAGGCTGGGCGGCGGGCGAGCGGACCATCCGGTGCGGGCTGCAACGCTCGAGCACCACCGGCACCGTCCTCGCGGTCACCGGCCCCGTCCAGGGGCAGGATCAGTCGAAGGTATGGGATGCCGGTACCTGCATCGGCATCAACCAGAGCGCGCCGTCCGATCCGGTGGACTGCTCGCAGGCCCACGCCTTCGAAGTGATCTCGGTGGTCGATCTCGGCGCGAAGTTCCCGGGCGGCTTCCCCGCCGTCGCCGACCAGGACAAGTACTTGGAGGAGACCTGCACGCAGGCCGCGACCGAGTACCTCGGGTCACCGGATGCCCTGCGGAACAAGACCCTCACCCTGTTCTGGGACAACCTGGACCTGAGCAGCTGGCTGGCGGGCAGCCGCAAGGTGAACTGCTCCGTCGGCAAGGAACTCGAGGGGGGCGGCTTCGCACCGATCGTGGGGGCCGCGACCGGCGACATCCTGATCAACGGCGTGCCCCCGGTCGCGCCGCCGCCGCTGCCCGAGGGTCGTTCGCTGCCGACGCCGCTGCCCGGTGCCGCGCCGCTGGAGAACTGATGGCGGTGCACATGAGCGAGGCCAGGTTCGACGAACTGGTCTCCGAGGCGCTCGACCTGATCCCGGCGGAGTTGGCGTCCGCAATCGACAACGTCGTCGTCCTGGTCGACGGCCGCGACGCGGACGATCCGGGCCTGCTCGGTCTCTACCACGGCATCGCCCTCACCGAACGGGACAGTCATTACGGCGGCTCCCTGCCGGACACCATCACGATCTACCGCGACGCGATCCTCGAAATGTGCGGGAGTGAGGAGCAGGTCGTTGAGGAGGTCGCGATCACCGTGATCCACGAGATCGCGCACTACTTCGGGATCGAAGAGGACCGGCTGCACGAACTCGGCTGGGGCTGACCCGGGATCCGCGGGCGACGCGAACGGATGTCGGCCGCGGGGAACCATCCGGGATCCGGTCGCGTCCAAAACCCCTGACGGATCATTTCGATCGAACCTGCCAGGAGGCCCTCATGCCCGGACACGTGTTCGTCTCACCCGACGCCCTGCTCTCCGCGGCCACCCAGCTCGAGGCCCTCGCCCAGCGGCTGCAGGCCACCGTCGACGCGAACGCGCCCGCGCTGCACCTGCCTCCCGCAGGCACCGAAGAGGTGTCGGTGCTGGCGGCGTCATATTTCACCTCGGTCGCCGACAGTTTCCTGCCGTCCGCGGCCGCGAGCATCGGCCAGCTGTGGTCTGCCGCAGCGACGCTGCGCGCGCAGGCCGCCGAGTACGCGAGCCTGGACCAGTCGTTCGGCGCCGCGCTCGCCGCGGGCATGTGACCCGACCTCTCGACCGACAGGAGCGTTGACATGACCATGGGCTTCACCGGCGTCGTGTGGTTCCCGCGGGGGGCCACCTGGAACTCGACCGCACTGAACGCGGGCCCTGGGCCTGCCCCGCTGGCGGCGGCGGGTGCGGCCTGGTCCGCGATCGCGACCGGCCTCACCGACGCCACCGCGACCGTCACGAAGGTGATGGCCGAGTTGCGGGTCGGCTGGGAGGGCGTCGCCTCCGACGCCGCGCTGTCGAAGTTGGCGCCGTTCCAGGCGTGGACGCAGCAGGCCGCCGTGCTGGCCGCGGAGACCGCGGCGAAGGCGGGCGCCCAGGCCACCGCGCACACCGTGGCCCGGGCCACGATGCCGAGTCTCGCGGAGATCGCAGCGGTCAAGGCGGCGCAGGTGGCCGCGCACACGGTCGGTGGGTCGCTGGCGGGCGCGGGCGCCGCCACCGAGGCCGCGGACCGGGCGCTGGACCTGCGGGCCGCACTGGTGATGGAGGCGTACGAGTCGGCGTCCAACAGCGTGGCGGTTCCGCAGGGTTTCGCTCCGCCGCCCCCGCTCGCGGGCGGGACGGTCGCGGCGCCCGCGGAGCCAGCCCGTGCCGCCGTCCCCCAGGGTCCTGCGCTCACGGACGTCACGGTCACTCCCGCGCAGGCGGTGCTCGGTGCGGTACTGACGCAGGCCCAGAACCCGGCAGTGGCGGCGACCGCGTCGCACCTCGGCACGATCGCCGGGACCGCGGTCGGCGCCGTCGCCGGGCCCACGGCCTCAATGGCATCCGCCGCCGCCCCCGTCTTCGGCGGGGCAGCGTTCGGCGGGGCAGCGTTCGGCGGGATGGGGGCGGGCGGGGCCGCCGGTGCCATGTCGCCGCGGACCGGGGGCGGGCCCCGTCCCGTCGGATCGGTCGCGGCAGCGGGCGTCACGGGTGGCGGCGCAGCGCGGATCACGCTCCCCGACGGGTGGGGTGCCCGCGGCAGCGAGGCGCAGGCCGTCGCGGGCCGTGGCACGGCGGCGCTCGCAGCGCCGGGCGTCGAACCGGTGGCCGCGCCAGCCGCCGGCGATGCGGCGGCCCGGACCGGACCCGTCGGCGCGCCGGTAGGCGCGGGCACCGGACGCGCCACGGACGACGAGGAGCACCGGACACCGGACTACCTGAAGAGCTTCGAGCACTTCGACGACGGCCGGCTGGTGATCCCGTCGGTGATCGGCGGCGACCGGTGACCGGGCGGGTGGGGTCGACGGTGCTCGGCGGCGACGAACTGGACCTGGTGCTGCGGCTGCTCGATGTCGACGAGTTGCCTGTCGTGCTGTCCGCCGGATCCCGGTTCGACACGACGACCGCCCGCGCCGCAGCGGACGGCGCAGCCAGGGACTCGCTTCGCGCCCGTGGCCTGCTGCGCGGCAACAATCCGCACCCGTGCCTCGTCGACCGGGTGGCGGTGTTGGCGCGGCCTGCCGTCGAGCTCGCGGTGCGCTGGTACACCGGCGGCGAGGTATTCCGGGGCTGCCTCGCGCAGGGGCCCGCCGGTGCGGTGCTCGCGCTGCGCGCCGCGGACGAGTACGTGCTCGCGGGGGTTCCGGCCGCCGACCCCGACCTGGTGTTCGAGCTGATTGGGCGCGGCAGCGGGCTCGCGGTCGGCTCCGTCAGTGCCCCGACGGAGCTGCTGTCCGCGGCGCTGCGGGACGTGACCGACCCATCGACCGTCGCGGGCAGGTTGACTGGCCTCGGCGCCGCGGACCGGGACGCCGACCGGCTTGCGCACGCATTGGCCTCCTGCCGGGCACACGCCGAGATCGTCACCGTCACGCGCCGCAACGGCACCACCCGGGTCGGTGGCCCGGTCACGGTGTTCGACACCGCCTGCGGCCGCATCGTCGGCACCACGACCGTCTCGGCCGACCTGTCCTCCTGGTCCACCCTCGGCCCGGGCGGTGATGCTCGGGTTCGGCAGGCCGTCCGCGAGGTACTGGCAGGGGCCGGGGCCGTCTCGTCCTGACGGGATGCGGCGCGGCGGCCGGTATCCTGTGCAGTGACCGTGTGGCGATCGAGACGTTTGGTAGGGCAATGGGTGAACCCGTCGACGAGCCGGCTCTCGTCGAGACGTCCGGCGGCTGGCGGCAACTCGACGACGTCGAACTGACCCCGATCCTGTCGGCATCACTCGACGCCTTCTACGAGCTGGGCTATCACGGGACCACGGTCCGCGAGGTGGCCAGGCGGGTCGGCGTCACGGTGCCTGCGCTGTATTACCACCATGACAACAAGGAAGGGCTGCTGATTGCCCTGCTCGAGTTGTCGACGGCCGACGTGCTTGCGCGGGCGCACGACGCCGATGCCGACGGCGGCGGCGATCCGGTGCGGCGACTCGCGAACGTGATCGAGGCGATCGTTCTGCGGATGACGCAACGCGCGCGGTTGGCATCGCTTGAGGGAGAGGTGCGGTACCTGAGCGCGGAGAACCGGCAGCGGTACCGGGCGGTGCGCAAGGGGATCGAGCAGGTCGTGCTGCGAATCGTCGAAGATGGCTCGGCCAGTGGGGTTTTCGATGTCGATGACCCCGCGGAGACGACCCGGGCGCTGCTCGGCATGTGCCAGTCCATCCCCCGTTGGTACCACGCGGAGGGCACCCTGTCCCCCGAGAAGGTCGCGGGGAAGTATGCCGCCATCGCAATGAAAACCGTTGGGGTGAAGTAGGACCCGGATCGAGTAAGCCCACTCTCACGGCCGGAGGTCGAGCGCCACTTTGCCGGTGGCGCCCCGCGATTCGAGGCTGCGCAGCGCGTCGGCCGCGCGGCCGATCGGGTGGAGGACCGGTTCGGCAACCCGCAGGACGCCCGACGCGAGGAGCGGCTCGAGCTCGGCCCACTGGCGGGCCGGGTAGCCGAGATCCTCCCGCAGATACTCACCCCAACCGGCACCGAGCACCGAAATATTCTTCAGCAGTAGACGATTCACTTTGACGGTGGGGATTTCACCCCCGGTGAAGCCGAGCACCACATGCCTGCCGCCGACGGCGAGGCTGCGCAGGCTGTCCAGGAATCGGTCGCCCCCGACCGGGTCGAGGACGATGTCGACGCCACGGCCACCGGTGATCTCGGTGACGGCGCCCTTGAACCCGTCGGCGAGGACCGTGTGCGTTGCCCGATGGGCCGCGGCGACCCGACCCTTCTCCTCGGTGCTCACGACGGCGATGGTGTCGAGCCCGAGTGCGGCCGCGACCTGCAGGGACGCCGTCCCGAGCCCGCCTGCGGCGCCGTGCACGAGGACCGTGTCCCCCGGACGGCACCCGGCCCGTTCGGTGAGCGCGAAGTGGGCGGTGAAGTAGTTCATCAGGAACCCGGCCCCCGCGGTCAGCGACACCGCGTCGGGGAGCCGGAACACCGCCGCCGCGGGGACCGCGACGGTCCGTTGCCATGCGCCGCCGAACGCCAGCACCGCAACCCGGTCGCCGGAGCGAAATCCGCTGTCGGATGGCGCATCCCGGACCGTCCCGGCACCCTCGACGCCCGGCGTAAACGGCACCGGGCGCACCACCTGGTAACTGCCGGACGTCTGGAGCAGGTCGGGGAACGAGACGCCCGCCGCGTCGAGGTCGACGACCACCAGGCCTGCCGGGTCGGGCTCCGGAACGTCGACGACCCGCACTCCGTCCGGCCCGATCGCCTCGACAACCTGCACTGCCCGCATGCCGTCTCTCCTTGTTCGACTGTCGGCCGCAGGCGCGACCCTCCCCATCAGTACCAGACGCACCGGAGCGGTCGCTGGGCGAAAGCCGACCGTTGACCGCTCGCCACCGGCGTGATAGGTGTCTTAGCGAGCGTTCAGTAATTGCGAGTTCCCGTCACCGGAGGAGCACCATGGCCGACGATCCGTCCACCCCGCCCGAGCAGGCGGCGCTGTACGAGCGCCGCGGCAACGTCGCCCTCATCACCCTGAACCGACCGCGCGCGATGAACGCGGTCAATGCGGCGCTGTCCACCGCCCTCGGCACCCTGCTCGAGCGGGCCGATGCCGACGACGACGTCCGGGTCATCGTGCTGACCGGCGCGGGACGAGCGTTCTGCGCTGGCGCCGACCTCAAGGCGCTCGGATCCGGCCAGTCCCTCGACGCGGACGGCCACCCGGGCTGGGGCTTCGCCGGCTACGTCCAGCACTGGGTCGGCAAGCCGACCATCGCCGCCGTCAACGGCTTCGCGCTCGGCGGCGGCACCGAACTCGTCCTCGCCAGCGACCTCGCGGTCATCGACGAGAACGCCACGCTCGGCCTGCCCGAGGTCAAGCGCGGCCTGTTCGCCGCGGCAGGCGGCGTCATCCGACTTCAGCAGCAGATCCCGAAGAAGATCGCGATGGAGATGGCCCTCACCGGTGAGCCGATCAGCGCCGCCGAGGGCAGGCGCCTCGGTCTCGTCAACCGCGTCGCCCCCGCGGGCACCGCCCTCGAGGTCGCACTCGAGCTCGCCGAGACGATCGCCGCCAACGCGCCGCTCGCGGTGCGCGAGTCGAAGGCAATGATCCACGCGACCGCACTCGGGCCGGACTGGGAGCAGGAGGTGTGGGACGCCAACGCGAAGGCGATCGGCGTCGTGTTCTCCAGCGCCGACGCCCAGGAGGGCCCGGCCGCCTTCGCCGAGAAGCGCGCACCGATCTGGCAGGGGCGCTGAAGCATGACCGAAACCGTGATCCCCACGTCCCGAAGGGAACTCCCATGACCAACGCAGTCATCGTCGACGCGGTCCGGCTCGCCTCCGGGAAGGGCAAGACCGGCGGCGCCCTATCCGGCACCCACCCGGTCGAGCTTCTCGCCCACGTCCTGCGCGCCATCGTCGACCGCAATGGCATCGACCCGGCGCAGGTCGACGACGTCATCGGCGGATGCGTGCAACAGGTCGGCGAGCAGGCGCTGAACATCTCCCGCACCGCGCTGCTCTCCGCCGGATTCCCGGATTCGGTGCCCGCCACCACAATCGACCGGCAATGCGGATCGAGCCAGCAGGCGGCGCACTTCGCCGCACAGGGGGTCATCGCGGGCGCCTACGACATCGCCATTGCCTGCGGCGTCGAATCGATGAGCCGCATTCCGATGGGCACCTCCCCGATCGGGCAGGATGCGAGCGGCCCCGGAATCGCCGCGCGGTATCCGGAAGGCCTGGTTCACCAGGGCATCTCGGCGGAGTTGATCTCCGCGAGGTGGAAGCTCGACCGGGACACCCTCGACACCTACGCGGCCCGGTCACACCAGCGCGCCGCCGCCGCGAGCACCGCGGGCACCTTCGACAGGGAGATCGTCCCGATCGACGTCACCACCGCCTCCGGTGACGTCGTCGCGCACACCGTCGACGAGACCGTCCGCGCCGCTACCACCGCCGAGGGCCTTGCGGGACTGCGACCGTCGTTCCGCACCGACGCCGTCGCCGCTCGCTTCCCCGAGGCACCCTGGCAGATCACGCCCGGCAACTCGTCGCCGCTCACCGACGGCGCGTCGGCGGTACTGATCATGAGCGAGGAGATGGCGAACAGGCTGGGGCTGACCCCGCGCGCCCGATTCCACTCGTTCGCCGTCGCAGGCGACGACCCGCTGTTCATGCTGACCGCACCGATCCCGGCGACCCACAAGGTGCTCGCGCGGGCCGGACTGCGCATCGACGACATCGACGCATACGAGGTCAACGAGGCCTTCGCCCCGGTGCCGCTGGCGTGGGCCCACGAATTCAACGCCGACCCGGCCCGACTGAACCCGCTCGGCGGTGCGATCGCCCTCGGCCACGCGCTCGGCTCCTCGGGCACCCGACTGTTGACCACCCTCGTGCACCACCTCCAGGCAACCGGCGGCCGCTACGGCCTGCAGACCATGTGCGAGGGCGCGGGCATGGCCAACGCCACCATCATCGAACGACTTTGACTCACACCCTCTTTCGAAAGGACCTTCATGATCGTCAACGACAGCGTCGCCGTCGTCACCGGCGGCGCGTCCGGCCTCGGGCTCGCCACCGTCAAGGCCCTGCTCGCCGACGGTGCCCAGGTCGTCATCATCGACCTGCCTGCCTCCAACGGCGAGGTGGTTGCCAAGGAATTGGGTGACCGGGTGCGGTTCGCCGCCGCCGACGTCACCGACGAGGCGGCCGTCGCCGAGGCACTCGACGTCGCGGAATCGCTCGGCCCGCTGCGGGTCGCGGTGAACTGCGCGGGCATCGGCAACGCCGTCAAGACCGTCGGCAAGCAGGGCGTCTTCCCGCTCGACGCGTTCAAGAAGGTCGTCGACGTCAACCTGTTCGGCACCTTCAACGTGCTCCGCCTCGCCGCCGAGCGGATCGCCGGGACCGAACCGGTCGACGGCGAGCGCGGCGTCATCATCAACACCGCCTCCGTCGCCGCCTTCGACGGCCAGATCGGCCAGGCCGCATACTCCGCGTCCAAGGGCGGCGTGGTCGGCATGACGCTGCCGATCGCCCGCGACCTGGCCTCCCTGCTGATCCGCGTCGTCACCATCGCGCCCGGCCTGTTCAAGACCCCACTGCTCGGCTCGCTACCCGAGGAGGCGCAGCGTTCGCTCGGCGGCCAGGTGCCGCACCCGTCGCGCCTCGGCGATCCAGCGGAGTACGGCGCCCTCGCCGCGCACATCGTGTCGAACCCGATGCTCAACGGGGAGACGATCCGCCTCGACGGCGCCATCCGCATGGCCCCGCGCTGACCCGCCGGTCGCGAGGAGGGGCCGATGCCGTCATTGCCGACGACCACCACCGCCTGGCGGGACTTCGAGCCACTGCGGCTCGGCCCCATCCTCGACCATGCGCTTGACGCGTTCCACGAGAACGGTTTTCACGGAACAACCGTGCGCGAGCTTGCCCGCCGGGTCGGGGTCACGGTGCCCGCGCTGTACTACCACCACGAGAACAAGGAAGCGGTCCTCGTCGCGATCGTCGACGCGAGCGTCCGTGACCTGATCGGCCGCTGCCGGTCCGCGGTCGCCGACGGCGGCGAGGACCCGGTGCTGCGGTTCACCTACTTCTACGACGCGGTCGTGTTGAACATGACGCACCGCGCCAGGCAGTCCGCGCTCGACTCCGAGGTGCGGCACCTGTCGCCGGCAAACCGACGCACCTACGCGACCACCCGCAAGGAACTCGAACTGATCGCACTCGGCCTGGTCACCGACGGCACCCGGCAGGGAGTGTTCGCCGTCGACGACATCCCCGAGACGGTTCGTGCCCTACTCGGCATGGGTCAGTCGATCGCCCGCTGGTACCAGATCGACGGGCCGCTGACCCCGGATGCCGTCGCCGCCCGCTACACCGACATCGCCCTGCGCATCGTCGGCCATCCGGCATCGCCCTGAGCCCCTACCGCGAGGAGACCATCGTGCTGTCCACCGCATTCACCACAACCTTCGGCGTCCGTCACCCGATCGTGCAGGGCGGCATGCAGTGGGTCGGACGCGCCGAACTCGTTGCTGCCGTGGCCAATGCGGGTGCGCTCGGCATGCTCACCGCCCTGACGCAGCCCACTCCGGAGGAGCTGGCCAGGGAGATCGCCCGCACCCGCGAGCTGACCGACCAACCGTTCGGCGTGAACCTGACCATCCTCCCGGCGATCACCCCGCCGCCCTATCAGGAGTACCGGCAGGTCATCATCGACTCCGGGGTCACGGTCGTCGAGACCGCGGGCTCCAGCCCCGCACCGCACCTACCCGATTTCCACGCCGCCGGGATCAAGGTGCTGCACAAGTGCACCAGCGTCCGGCACGCGGTTGCGGCGCAGGACCTCGGCGTCGACGGCATCAGCATCGACGGCTTCGAATGCGCGGGGCACCCCGGTGAGGACGACGTCCCCGGACTGGTACTGATCGCCGCTGCCGCGGAACAGATCACGATCCCGATGATCGCGTCCGGCGGCTTCGGTGACGGCCGCGGTCTGGTCGCGGCGCTCGCACTCGGTGCCGACGGCATCAACATGGGCACCCGCTTCATGTGCACCGAGGAGTCACCGATCCACCGCACGATCAAGGAGGCGATCGTCGCGGCGAACGAGACCGACACCGAACTGATCCTGAGGCCCCTGCGCAACACCGCGCGCGTCGCGAGCAACACCGTCAGCCGCGAGGTCGTCGACATCCTCAGCCGGGGCGGACTGTTCGAGGATGTGCGCGAGCTGGTTGCCGGCGCTCGCGGACGTCTGGTCTACGAGAACGGGGACCCCGAGGCAGGCATCTGGTCGGTGGGCACCGTTCAGGGCATCATCCACGACATCCCCACCGCCGGAGACCTCGTCGAACGGATCGTCGCCGACGCCGAGGCCTTGATATCCGAACGTCTTGCCGGACTGCTGAATCCCGTCCACACCTGATCCACCAGAGGAGAGCGACCATGAAGCGCACCCACTTCGAAGCCGACCACGAGGACTACCGCAACACCGTCCGCGAGTTCCTGGCCCGCGAGGTCGAGCCGCACTACCTGCAGTGGGAGGAGGACCGGCTGATCGACCGGTCGGCGTACCTCGCCGCGGGCAAGTCCGGCATCCTCGGCCTCGGCGTCCCCGAGCAGTTCGGCGGGTCCGGTGTCACCGACTACCGGTTCCGGCACGTGGTCGCGGAGGAGATCGCCCGCACCGGAAGCACCTCGTTCGGTGCGAGCCTCAGCCTGCAGGACGACATCGTGATCCCGTACCTGCTGCACCTGGGCACCGACGCACAGAAGGAACGCTGGCTGCCCCGGTTGGCGTCGGGAGAGCTGATCGGCGCGATCGCGATGACCGAGCCCGGCGCAGGGTCCGACCTGCAGGGCATCCGGACCACCGCCGTGCGGGTCGGCGACGAATGGGTGATCAACGGGCAGAAAACGTTCATCACCAACGGCATTCACTCCGATCTCGTGATCGTGGTGTGCCGCACCGACCCGAACGCAGGCAGCAAGGGCTTCTCGCTGATCGTCGTCGAGCGTGACGCACCCGGGTTCAGCCGGGGGCGGAAGCTGCACAAGGTCGGTCTCGCCGCGCAGGACACCGCCGAACTCGTCTTCGAGGACGTCCGGGTGCCTGCGCAGAACCTGCTCGGCACCGAGGGTCGCGGGTTCGTCCACCTGATGGAGAACCTGCCGCTGGAGCGGATCGGGATCGCGGTCAGCGCGATCACCGCCGCGCGCGCCGCGTACGAGTGGACGGCGGCGTACGCGTTCGAGCGCAAGGCATTCGGCAATCCGATCGGAGATCTGCAGAACACCCGCTTCGCCCTCGCCGAGATGCTCACCGAGATCGAGGTCACCGAGTCGCATGTCGACCGCTGCGTGATCGCGATGAACGCGGGCGAGTTGACCGCGGTCGACGCGTCGAAGGCTAAGTGGTGGGCCTCGGAACTGCAGAAGCGGGTCGTGGACCGCGGTGTGCAATTGCATGGCGGCTACGGCTACATGATGGAGTACCCGATCGGCCGCGCCTACGTCGACGCCCGGATCCAGACCATCTACGGCGGCACCACCGAGATCATGAAGGAGATCATCGGCCGCGACATCGCTGCCGGGTTTAGGTAGCGGCCCGGTCAGCTGCGCGGGCGGTCGAAGAGGTCGACCACCTTCGACGCATGCTCGACCGGGATGTCAACGGCAATGTGTTCGCCCATCCGCAGCCAGCCGCCCCGCAGCGTCGAGGTCATCCACTTGTCCAGTGCATCACGGGTTTCGAACCGGAGCACGATCACGCACACGTCCGACGTGCTGCTCTCCTTCAGCCAGCCGCCGCCGAGGAAGCCGGGGAACATCCGGGCGAGCCCGAGACCGCTCTGAATCCAATCGGCGAAGGCGTCGTCGCGACCGGACATGATCCGGCGCACGATCGTCGTGGTGACGTTGGCAACCGCACCCGGGTTGCCGGGGTCATCGGATTCGGTCACTGCCCCTGCCTCGGCTCACGCACGACGGACGCGCCGTGTGCGTTCCGAACTTACCAGGCACGGCTGCGGTGACCAGCACGGTTCGCCCGGGTGCGGGCCGGTCCCGCGGCGGTCACCCCATCGGGTCGTCGACGATGTCGACGGCGGGCGGGCGGAAGGGGGCCAGCAGCGCGCCCCAGCGCACGCACTCCCACCCGGCGGCCGTCGGGACCAGCTCGATGGTCTGGGTGTTGTCCAGGTGAGTGTCCGCGGAGAAGGTGCCGTCGACGTCGGCGAGGTGCCGGGCGACGAGTCGGATCGCGGCGCCGTGACTGACGACGAGCACGTCGCCGTCCTCGTCGGTGCCGTCGAGGTAGCGGCCGCGCAGCGACTCCACGACGGGCAGGTACCGCTCGAGAACGTCCGCACCGGACTCGCCACCCGGCATCCTTGCGCCGAGCTCGCCCTGATGCCAGGCGTGGAAGACGGACGCGTACATCTGGTGCGAGGCCCGGTCGGCACGATCCTCCAGGTCGCCGGCCTGTGCCTCGTGGATACCCTCGTGCACCTGCACCACGATCCCGGAGGCCCGCTCGATGAATCCGGCGGTCTGCCTGGCGCGCAACGCCTCCGACGCGACCACCGCCTTCGGGGGCGGACCGGCCAACGCCGTCCCGAACGCCTGCGCCTGCCCCTCCCCCATCGCGGTGAGGCGCGCGCCCGGCAGCCGGGTGTCCAACCGGCGGGCGACGTTCGCCTCGGTCTGTCCGTGCCGGACCAGGATCAGTTTGCCCGCCACGTCAGTTCGTTCCTTCCGGTTCGCCGCCCCGGATCCGCTCGAGCCAGCCGCTCGCCTCCTGGTCGGACGGCGGTCGGCCCTGGCCGGGTGTAGCCGTCGCCCAGGACCCAAGAAACCGGACCGTGTGCTTGCGGTGCAGGGCTTTCAGGGCCTCCGCCACCGCCGAATCCTCGACGTGCCCGCTGCAGTCCAGGTAGAAGCGGTAGGTTCCGAACTCGACCCGGGTCGGCCTGGACTCGATTCGGGTGAGATCGATTCCGCGGGTGGAGAATTCGGCCATTGCCCCGACCAGGGATCCGGGCTCGTGATGAAGCTGCAGCACCACCGACGTGCGATCGGACCCGGTCGCCCGGGGCACCGGGCGGGGTCGCGTGACGAGGACGAAACGTGTTCGGGCACCAGAGAAGTCGGCGACTCCCTCGGCGAGCGCAGCGAGCCCGAGGCGGTCGCCGGCGAGCGCGGTGGACACCCCGGCGTCCGCGCGGCCTGCGGCGACGTCCTCGGCGGCACCCGCGTTCGACGACGCCGATTCGACGACGGCATCCGGCAGGTTCGCCTCGATCCAGTTCCGCACCTGCGCCTCGGCGACCGGGTACGCCCGGATGGTGCGGACGTCGGCGAGGTCGGTGCCCGGCCGGCCCACGATCGTGAAGGCCACGTCCAGTTCGGTTTCCGCGACGATCTGCAACCGGTCGCCAGCGGCGAGCGCGTCCATCGTCGGCCGAACCGGACCCTCGACGGAACTTTCGATCGGCACCACCGCCCCCTCGACCGATCCGTCCCGAACGGCCGCCAGCGCGGCAGGCGGGCTGGTGGCGACGACCCGCTCAACCGGACCGTCGAAGGCACCCGACGACTCGAGTTGGTCGAGCGCCATCTCGGTGAAGGTTCCGGAGGGTCCAAAGTAAGCGATGCGCGGCACCCGTCCAGGTTACGCACCCCCGCCAACCCCCTCCCCGCGCCCGACACACCGAATCCGACATGCCGCCACGGCACCCCGCTGATCGAGTGACGCGTCCGTTCAGCCAGCGGGGGCGGGCGGGCTGGGATCAGGCGAGGCCGATGCCGGCGTGGATGCCGCGTGCCCGCAGCTGCTCGGCGACCGCGTCGGCGTCGGGAACGGCGATCCCGGCGAGCACCTCCCGCACCGCGGCTGCGGCGGCCGCGCTGAGCGCGGCGACCGGGCCCGGGTCGGCCGTCCGATACGCGGCCGGGATGTCGTCACCGCGCAGCGCCGCGATGGTGGCGGCGAGGATCGCGACCACCTCAGCCCCGTCGGCCGCGTGCGCGACGAACCCGGTGTCGGAGTGCGCGAGCACGGCAAGGAAGTCGGCGACGTCGTCGGCGTCGAGCCCGGCGGACAGCACCGGCTGCGCGCCTGCGGCGACGATGCGCTCGGCGGACTCGGCCGCCCACCCGCGTCCTGCCGCACCGGGGTGGACGCGGATCGCGAGCAGGCCGGGCAGCCGGACCGGGTCGCCCGCGGCAAGGGCGAGCGCGTCGTCGAGGTGCTCGAGGGGGCAGTCGACCTCGATCCGCGCAGGCTCCACCGGAACGACAAGCGATTCGGGGGCGAGGTCCAGACGCAGCCACAGCGGGCCGTCGAGGCCGTTCGTGTCGCCGAGCGCGGACGCGGCACGCACCGGCGGACCGACCAGCGCGTCCCGTGCGCGATCACGGGCGCTGTCGGCGTCGGGGCTGGCCCGGGAGATCAGCCCCGCGAACGGGGGCTGGGGTTCGCTGGGGGCGGGTGGTTGCAGGTTGAGCAGGGTGGCCACCGGTCAACGGTATCCCCGGCGCGAACCCTTGCGCGGCCCGCCCCTCTCATCTAACTTAGGCATGGCTAACCTATTGTGACCGCCGCCGCATCTCGGGAATCCACCCCGCGCGGACCGAAAAGGAGCATCATGACCGCCGCCGCAGTCCTCGGCCCGTCCACCGCCGAACGCGTCCGCACCGCCTGCGCTCGCGCCGGGCAGGCGGTCCTCGCCGCCGACGGCAGCGATCCGGTCACCGTCGCGGTCCACCACCTGCGCTCCGGCGGCGACGTCGTCCTCGCCGTCCCGGACGGCACCGCGGTCACCGCGCTGACCTGGCAGGCCGGCCGCGGCGGCCTGCCCGCCGTCCTCGAACTCACCGACCACGCACCGCTCGTCCTGCGCGAACCGGTCCGCTCCCTGGTGTGGCTGCGCGGCAGCCTGCACGCCGTCCCCGCCGAGGCGGTCCGCGCCCTCGCCTCCGCCGTCGCCGCCGACCACCCGGACCCGGCCCTGCTCGACGTCGGCCACACCACCACCCTGCTGCGACTGGTGCTCGACTCCGTCGTCGTCGCCGACAGCCACGGCGCCGAACCGGTGCCGCTCGGGGACCTCCTCACCGCGCCGCTCGACCCGTTCTGGTCGGTGGAGGACTGCTGGCTCGAGCATCTGGAGGCGGGCCACGGCGACCTCGTTCATCAACTGGCGCAGCGCCTTCCGTCGCATCTGCGCCACGGACGGGTCCGCCCACTCGGGCTGGACCGCTACGGCATCCGACTGCGGGTCGAGGGACCGACCGGCGACAACGACGTCCGCCTGCCGTTCGCCGAACCCGTCGACGACGCCGCCGGACTGAACCGGGCGCTGCGCATCCTCGTCGGCTGCCCGTTCCTCAACGGCCTGCGCGCCCGACACTGAGGCGCGCCGCGCTCGCGCCTATCGTCGTCACGTGACCCGGCTCGACGACTGGCTCCGGCCGACCCCGCCAACACCGACGGACCCACCACTGGACCCAGCGCAGCGCCGTGCGCTGTGGGTCGAGGTCACGGTCGTCCTGCTGGTCACCTTCGGTCTCAGCGGGCTGTCCGGTGCCCTGTCGCTGATCGAGACCGCGATGGCACCGGGCCAACTGTCCGACCAGTCCGTCGCCCTGAACGCCTCCCGCTCCACCATCGGCTGGATCGACCTCGGTAGGCAGTTGCTCGGCATCGCCCGACTCTGCGCGTGGGCGGCACTCGGCCTGTACCTGCTGTGGCGCAGCGGGCTCGGGCCGGAACGGATCGGTCTCGGCCCGCGCCCGCGCTGGCGACGCGACCTGCTGCCGGGTGTCGGACTCGCCGCGCTGATCGGGCTGCCCGGGCTGGTCCTCTACCTGGCCGCGACCGCGGTCGGGGCCAACCTCACCGTGGTCCCCAGCACCGTCGACGACCACTGGTGGCGGCTGCCCGCGCTGGTGCTGTGGGCGCTCGCCAACTCGGCCGCCGAGGAGGTGCTGGTGGTCGCCTACCTGCTCTCCCGGCTGCGGCGACTCGGCTGGAGCGAGAACGCCGCGCTCGGGGCGTCGGCCCTGCTCCGCGGCAGCTACCACCTCTACCAGGGCATCGGCGGCGGCCTCGGGAACGTCGTGATGGGCCTGGTGTTCGGCCGGTACTGGCAGCGGACCGGGAAGCTGTGGCCGCTGGTCGTCGCGCACTGGCTGATCGACACCGTCGCGTTCGTCGGCTACACCGTGCTGCACGACCACCTGCCGTGGCTGCCCTGACCGACGTCGACCAGGAATCCGGTGGTCGCCAGTACAGTTTCTTGGGTGAGCGGCGACCACCCCCGATATCGCGACCCCCGTGACCCCGCGGTGGGGCGCGGGGCCGATCCGCGGCGCGGGCACGGTTCGGGGCCCGCACCGCAGGGCGCGGGGCGACCGCAGCCGCACCGGGGCAGCGTGCCGCCGCAGCAGTACCCCGTTCGGCACCCGGACCCCCGTCCGGGCCAGGTCCGCGGCGGGCCCCCGCCGCGGAATCGGCCCGCGCCACCGCCGGAGGGCACACAGGTCATCCGCCGCGACGGCCGCCCCGCCCCGGCGCGGGCGTGGTCCCAGGAACCGGACCCGCGACCGCCCCTCCCCGCGCCGCAACCCCGCCCCAGGGCGGCCTCCGGTCACGCCCCGACGCAGACCCCCCGTCCGTACCCCGAGCGCCGCGCCGGGACCCCGGTCCCGCCGCCGCCACCGCCGCCGCGCCCACGACGCCCCGCCGGCCCGCCGCCAGCGGAGCCGGCACCGAGGCGTCGCGCCCGCTGGGGCCGCCGCCTCGGGCTGACGGTGCTGGTGCTGCTGCTGGTCATGGTCGGCTCGGTGGTCTACCTCGACCGCTCACTGAATCGGATCGACGCGCTCGCCGACTATCCAGGACGGATCGCCGATACCCCTGGCACCAACTGGCTGCTGGTCGGCTCCGACAGCCGCGCGGGCCTGACCGCCGAGCAGGACCGGGAACTGGCCGCGGGCGGCGACATCCAGGGCAAGCGCACCGACACCATCATCGTGGTGCACATCCCGAAGAGCGGCGGCGCGACGATGGTGTCCATCCCCCGCGACTCGTACGTCAACATTCCCGGGTGGGGCAGCGACAAGATCAACGCGGCCTTCTCGATCGACGGCGGCGGACCGCAACTGCTGGTGCAGACCGTCGAGGAGGCGACGGGCCTGCGGATGGACCACTACGCGGAGATCGGATTCGGCGGCTTTGCCGGCATCGTCGACGCGATCGGCGGCGTCCACCTGTGCGTGCCGTACCCGATCGACGACCCGCTCGCGGGGATCAACCTGCAGGCCGGGTGCCAGGATCTGACCGGGCCCGAGGCGCTCGGCTTCGTCCGCAGCCGCGCAACCCCGCTCGCCGACCTGGATCGGATGAACAACCAGCGCCTGTTCATGTCGGCGATGCTGGACAAGGCGACGAGTCTGGGCACGATGATCAATCCGCTGCGGTTGTGGCCGATGATCACCGAGGCGGCGGGGTCGCTGCAGGTGGACGAGGACGATCACCTGTGGCACCTGGGCGCGCTCGCCCTGGCGATGCGCGGCGACCTGGTGACGACCACGGTCCCGATCGGCGGGTTCGAGGACGTCGCCGGATCCGGCAACGTGCTGCGCTGGGACCGGGACGCGGCCTCCCGGTTCTTCGATGCGCTGGCCAACGACGAGCCGGTGCCCGCGGACCTGGTCACCACCAACTGATCCGGGGCGACGGTAGGCTCGGCCGCATGTCCGAGACCAGTGAGCGCAGCGAGTTCCACGCCCTTCTCGACGCGCAGATCCGCAACGAGTTCACCGCGTCCCAGCAGTACATCGCGGTCGCGGTGTACTTCGACAGTCACGACCTGCCGCAACTCGCGCAGCGCTTCTACGCGCAGGCGAACGAGGAACGCAACCACGCGATGATGATGATCCAGTACCTCGTCGACAACGGCCTCGACGTCCACGTGCCCGGCGTCGGCGAGGTGGTGACCACGTTCACCTCGGTTCGCGAACCCGTGGAACTGGCTCTGCGGCAGGAGCATACGGTGACCGAGCAGGTGACCGCCCTCGCCCGCACCGCCCGTGACACCGGCGACTACCTCGGCGAGCAATTCATGCAGTGGTTCCTCAAGGAGCAGGTCGAGGAGGTGGCGTCGATGAGTACGCTGCTGACGATCGTCGATCGGGCGGGCGGAAACCTGTTCAACATCGAGGAATTCGTGGCCCGCGAGTTGAACTCGACCGCCGCTCCGGATCCGTCGGCACCGCGGCCCGCCGGCGGACCGATCTGACCGGCTGGGCCACGCGCGCGGCCCCGGCGGGCACCCCGAAAATAGGGTGAACTCAGTTAGGAAACACTGCCCTCAATAAGGTTGCGCTTGGATGCGGGGCGCCCTGACCAGCGTTATTGTCGCTGCCATGCCCACACCGGATGACGCGAACCAGACCAAGTTTCACGCCCTCCTCCACGAGCAGATCCGCAACGAGTTCAATGCGTCGCATCAGTACATCGCGATCGCCGTGTACTTCGACAATGCGGATCTTCCGCAACTGGCGCAGCACTTCTACGCCCAGTCCGTCGAGGAGCGGAATCACGCGATGATGATCGTGCAGTACTTCCTCGACCGGGACATCGAGGTCGCGCTCACCGGTGTCGACCCGGCGCAATCGCACTTCGGCGCCCCGCGGGAGCCGATCGCGCTCGCACTGGCACAGGAGAAGGCGGTCACCGAGCAGATTGTCGCCCTCGCCCGCACGGCCCGCGACGAGGGCGACTACCTCGGCGAGCAGTTCATGCAGTGGTTCCTCAAGGAGCAGGTCGAGGAGGTCGCGACGATGAACACCCTGCTCACCGTCGCGGACCGGGCCGGAACCAACCTGTTCGACCTCGAGGCGTTCGTCGCGCGCGAGATGAATGGCCCCGACGGCTCGGTCGGCGCACCCCCGATCGCGGGCGGCGCGATCTAGTCAGGATCGGACGCCCTCGTAGTAGCCGCGGATGTGGTCCCGGATCCGGTGCTGGGCCAACTGCGGATCCCCGGCCTCGACGGCCTCGACGAGGCCCCGGTGCTCGTGCCGCAGCCGGCTGCAGATGGTCGGCCAGCCCGCCGGGTCGACGCCGCCGACGACGTACGACTCGATGGACGCACGCAGACCCGCCATCATCGCCGCCACCACCTGATTCCCGGCCGCGTCCGCGAGGGCGACGTGGAACTGGGAGTCGAGGATCAGGAACTCCGTCGCGGTGAGCGAAGCGCCGTCCATCGCGTCGAGCAATTCGACGGCCGGGCCGAGGTCGGGCACCGGTCGCTGCGCGGCCAGCGTCCGCATTACCTCCGACTCAAGAATCAGCCGGGTCCGGACCACGTCGTCGACCGGAAACCCTTGCGCTGCAACCTGCATCCGCATCAGCATCGACATTCCCCCGGTGGGTCGGGCGACGATCATCGCGCCAGCGTTCGGCCCGGACCCAGTCTGGGCGCGCAGCAGCCCCATCGCCTCCATCACCCGGAGCGCCTCACGCACCGAGGAGCGGCCGACCCCGAGGTCCGCGGCCAGCGCCCGTTCGCTGGGCAGCCGCTGGCCGGGACGGGCCTCACCGGAGACGAGCATCCGCTCGAGACTGGCCAGCACCTGCTCCCAGGCGCGGGGGGCGGACGGCGGGGACGACAGCGACGACATGGGTGGTCAGCCTAGGCGCCCGCTCATGGCAGCATCCATCCCAGCACCGGCGTCGACTGCAGGTACACCAGCGTGCACAGGATCAGCAGCATGCCGAGGCTGTAGCCGATCACCTTGCGCAGCAACACCGGTTCGCTTCCCGCCTGACCGACCGCGGTCGCCGCGATGGTCAGGTTCTGCGGGCTGACGAGCTTGCCGACGACGCCGCCGGAGGTGTTGGCGGCGACCAGCAGGGTCGGGTCGATCCCCGCATGCTGTCCCGCGGTCTGCTGCAGCTTCGCGAACAACGCGTTGGCGGAGGTGTCGGAACCCGTCACCGCCGTGCCCAGCCAGCCGAGGATCGGCGAGAAGAACGCGAAGACCGCACCGGTGCCTGCCAGCCAGGTACCGATCGCGACGGTCTGCCCGGACTGGTTCATCACGTAGCTCAGGCCGAGCACGGTGGCGACGGTAGCGATGGCAAGGCGCATCTTGACGAGGGTGACGCCGAACGTGGTCGCCGCGGCGCGGACCGACATCGGGAACTGCCCGTTGCTCGTCCAGAAGCGGTAGACGACGGCGACGATGACACCGCAGATCAGCAGCAGGGTGCCGGGGTTCGACAGCCACGAGAAGGTGTAGACGGCGCTGGATGCGGGCTCGCCGCTGCCGGTGAGCAGGTTCCCGTACAGGCCGGGCCACTCGACCCGGCGGTCGGTGCCGGACAGCCAGGCGGGCAGGTCGACGCCGAGGGTCCACAGCTTGGCGACACCGAAGACCACCACCACCAGCAGGTAGGGGAACAGGGCAAGGAACACCCGGGACGCACCGAGCGGTTCCGGTTCCACGTGGGAGCGCTGGTCGTCGGGGGTGGTCGGCGCCCAGAAGCGCAGCATCAGCACGGCGGCCGCCAGACCGGCGAGGGAGGCGACGACGTCGGTGAGTTCGTAGGAGAAGTGGCTCGAACACCAGAACTGGGCGAACGCGAAGACCACGCCGGTGACAAGGGCGATCGGCCACACCTGCCGCATGCCGCGACGCCCGTCGACCAGGAAGAGCAGCAGCAGCGGCACGAACAGCGCCAGCACCGGCGTCTGCCTGCCGACGACCGCGGCGATCTCGGTCGCCGGGATGCCGGTCAGGTTTCCGGCGGTGGTGATCGGAATTGCCATGGCGCCGAACGCGACCGGGGCGGTGTTCGCGACAAGGACGGTGACGGCGGCCCGGATCGGTGGCATGCCGAGGGCGATCAGCATCGCGCCGGTGATGGCCACCGGGGCACCGAATCCGGCGAGCGCCTCGAGCATCCCGCCGAAGCAGAAGGCGATCAGCATCGCCTGGACCCGCATGTCGCCGCGGCCGATCGAGTTGAACACCCGCCGCAAGTCCTCGAACCGCCCACTGACGACGGTCAGTTCGTAGAACCAGATCGCGGTGACCACGATCCACATCACCGGGAAGAGCCCGAACGCGATGCCCTGCAGCGCCGACAGCCCGGTCAGCGAGACCGGCATCGAGAAGCCGACGATCGCGACCACCACCGCGACCGCGAGGGCCCCGAGGCCGGCGTACCAGGCCTTGAGCTTGAAACCGGCGAGCAGCACGAAGAACGTCAGCAACGGCGTCAGGCCGACCAGCGCCGAGGCGGTCAGGCTGTGCGCGACGGCGTCGGTGGCCGGGGTGAAGGTCACCGCCAGGTGGTCGATTGCCACATGAAACTCCTGGGACGGCGCCGCTGGTGGCGGCGGGTTTCGTCGTGACTGTGTGGTCAGACCACAGCAAGGTACACCATGACCGGGGTCACAATCGAGCTCCGAGTCGGAATCGTTGCCGATCTTGCGAAAACGCGTTGACCGTGGGTTACTGTGGTCTGACCACAACGACGACTGCGGAGATCTCCATGCGAATCGCGCTGTTCGCCACCTGCATCGGGGACACGATGTTCCCCGACGCCGCCCGAGCCACCGCACTGCTGCTGACCCGGCTCGGCCACGAGGTGGTGTTCCCACCCGGCCAGACGTGCTGCGGCCAGATGCACGTCAATACCGGGTATCAACCCGACGCGCTGCCCCTGGTGGCGAACTATGCCGACGAGTTCGGTGACGCCGCGATCGACGCGGTCGTCGCCCCGTCCGGGTCCTGCGTCGGGTCGGTGCGACACCAACACGAGATCGTCGCCGCCCGGTACGGCGGGGTTGCGCTGCGCGAGCGGGTCGAGACGGTCAAGGCCAAGACCTACGAGCTGTCCGAACTGCTCGTCGACGTGCTCGGGGTGACCGACGTCGGCGCCTGGTTCCCGCACCGCGTCACCTACCACCCCACCTGTCACTCGCTGCGCATGCTGCGGGTCGGCGACAAGCCGCTGCGGCTGCTGCGGGCGGTCCGCGACATCGACCTCGTCGAACTCCCGGAGGCCGACTCCTGTTGCGGCTTCGGCGGCACCTTCGCGCTCAAGAACGCGGAGACGTCCACCGCGATGCTCGCCGACAAGATCCGCAACGTCGCGGCCACCGGAGCCGAATCCCTTTGCGCCAGTGACTCGTCCTGCCTGATGCACATCGGCGGTGGGATGTCCCGGTTGCAGATGGGCACCCGCACCATCCACCTCGCCGAGATTCTCGCGTCCACCCCGCCGAAGGAGCCCGCATGACCACCGTCGGCCTCGGACTCCCCCCCGTCCCGCCCCGTGCGCCGCAGGGAGTCGGGTTCCTCCGCGGCACCGAGACCTTCCCTAAGGCCGCGCACCACGAGCTGGCGGACGCGCAGCTGCGCCGCAACATCGGCAAGGCCACCCACACCATCCGTGCCAAAAGGCTGGCGGTCACCGGCGAACTGCCGGACTGGGAGGAGTTGCGCGACAGCGGTTCCGCGATCAAGTCCGACGTGATGAACCGACTACCGGAGCTGCTCGAGCAGCTCGAGGCCGCGGTGGTCGCGCGCGGCGGAGTCGTGCACTGGGCCGCCGACGCGAACGAGGCCAATGCGATCGTCACCGACCTGATCCGGGCAACCGGCGCCACCGAGGTGATCAAGGTGAAGTCGATGGCCACCCAGGAGATCGAGCTCAACGAACATCTCGAGGCCAACGGCATCACCGCATACGAGACCGACCTCGCCGAGCTGATCGTCCAACTCGGACATGACAAGCCGTCGCACATCCTGGTGCCGGCAATCCACCGGAACCGTTCGGAGATCCGGGAGATCTTCCTGCGCGAGATGGCCGGCGTGGACCCGGACCTCGACGCGGAACCAGCCCACCTGGCGGCTGCGGCACGAAAGTTCCTGCGGCACAAGTTTATGACCGTGCCCGTCGCGGTGTCGGGAGCGAACTTCGGGATCGCCGAGACCGGCACCCTCGGCGTCGTCGAGTCCGAGGGCAACGGCCGGATGTGCCTGACCATGCCGCAGACCCTCATCACGGTGATGGGCATCGAGAAGGTGCTCCCCCGGTACGCGGACCTGGAGGTATTCCTGCAACTGCTGCCGCGGTCCTCGACCGGTGAGCGGATGAACCCGTACACCTCGATGTGGACCGGCGTGACGCCAGGCGACGGCCCGCAGGCCTTCCACCTGGTCCTGCTCGACAACGGACGCACCGCCGCGCTCGCCGACTCGATCGGCAGGCAGGCCCTGCACTGCATCCGCTGCTCGGCGTGCCTGAACGTGTGCCCGGTGTACGAGCGCACCGGAGGACACGCCTACGGCTCCACCTATCCCGGGCCGATCGGCGCGGTACTGACCCCGCAGCTCGCCGGGATGGACGCGGACGACGACCCGAACGCCAGCCTGCCGTTCGCGTCCAGCCTCTGCGGCGCCTGCTTCGACGCCTGCCCGGTGAAAATCGACATCCCGTCACTGCTCGTCGAACTGCGTCACCAGAAGGTCGAGCAGGCCGGGTTCGGTGCGGAGAAGGCAGCGATGCGGGCGGCGTCGATCGCGATGAGTTCGGCGCGGCGATTCACAGTGGCGCAAAAGGCCGCGGGCCTCGGGCGGTTGGTCGCCGGGAAGAAAGGGAAAATCTCCACGCTGCCCCCACCGCTGAACGGCTGGACCGCGGCCCGCGACCTCCCCGCGCCCCCGAAGCAGACGTTCCGGCAGTGGTGGGAGTCCGCGGAGGGTCGGTCGGCGATGGACGCGGCGCGAGCGGAGGGACGGGAATGAGCGCGCGCGAGACGGTCCTCGCCCGGATCCGGGACGCACAGAAGCTGGCTCCTCCTGCACCGCAAGATATTCCGCGGGCGTACCGAACCGGGCGAACCATGCCCGACGGCGACCGCATCGACCTGCTCGTTGACCGTCTCGTCGACTACAAGGCGCACGTCCATCGGTGCGCCGCAGCCGAGGTCGCCGACACGATCACCCGGGTACTCGGCGAGATCGGCGCGCACCACGTCGGAGTTCCTGCCGGGCTTGATGATTCGTGGCTGTCGACCTTCGGCGGCGAGGTGCAGGTGGACTCGTCCGAGACCCCCGCGCCACGGCTGTCGGAACTGGACGCGGTCGTGACCGCGTCCACCGTCACCGCCGCGGAGACCGGCACCATTTTCCTCGACGGCAGCCCCGACCAGGGCCGCCGCGCACTGACCCTGGTCCCGGACGTGCACCTGTGCGTCGTGACCGTCGACAGCGTCGAGGTCGGGGTCCCGGAGGCTCTCGCACGCCTGGTTCCGGAACGGCCGACCACCCTGATCAGCGGGCCGTCGGCCACCTCCGACATCGAGCTCGAGCGGGTCGAGGGCGTCCACGGCCCGCGCACCCTGCACGTCGTCATCGCTGGATAGGCGCTCCGCGCCCGTGAGTCTTTCTGGCCCACAAGGGGGCCAGAAAGACTCACGGGCGGCGGAGCCGCCTACCGCAGGGTGACCTGGCGGCCGCGGAGTCCGTCGCGGGCGCGGCGCTCGTCGGAGTTCAGCGGGGCGTCGACGGCGAGGGCCTGCGCGAGGCGGTCGCCGAGGTCCGCGGTGGCGGCCGCCCATTCCTGGGCGTGCTTCTCCGGGTCGAGGTCGAAGACCGGCACCAGCAGGCCGTGGGTGCGGAACGACCCGGCGTACCGGGAACCCTCACCGAGGTGCAGGCCGCCCGCGGCGTGCACCCGGGCCAGGGCCAGCATCAGCTGATCCTCGTCCTCGGGGCGAACCCACCGCAAGTGCGCCTTCTCCCCCGCGTCCACCCACCAGGCGGCGACGACGCCGTCCGCCTCCAACCGCGCCGACGGCATGATCACCGAATTGGCCTGCTCGACGGTGGCCGCGACCTCCGGCGCCGGGGTGACACCCGCCGGGATCCACCAGTTGAAGTCCTGGTGCACGGTGACGTCCAACGCGGCAGCGGGGTCGATCACATCGGCCAACCGCGGCCCGTCGGCCTGCGGGTTCGCCGCGGTCAGCGACTCCCCCGGCGTCGCCGTCTGCGCCCAGTGGGCCGCGGCACCGAGGTCCGCCGCCAGGTCCGGGGACTGCGACTGCACCTGCAACCCGACGAAGCCGACGCCGGCGGTGCCGGCCGCTGAAGCGGCCTGCTCCTCGTCGCGCACCAACGCGGCGACCGCACCCGGCAGCACCGTCGCGACGACGACCGAACGCTCCCCCGACCGCACCGGCAGCGGCGCCGTCGCCGACGGGACGAACTCGCGCAGCGCGATCAGGTCGCACTCGGCGGCGAGCCCCTCGAACGGCCGCGGCACCGCCGTCGACGCGGCCGCCTCCTGCTCGGCTCGCCGCTCGGCGAGCTTGGCGGCGCGGTTGCTGCCCGGCTTCGGACCACTGTTTCGTTTGCTCTTACCCACGTCGGGAAACCTACACGCACCCGCCGCATCGCTCCGGCTGCTCAGCCGTCGAGCCACCCCTTGGTGCGGCCGGGATGGTTCGTCGCGATCCACCCGACGCCGAGATCGCGGCACAGTTCGACGTCGTCCCGCTCGTCCACCGTCCAGCAGTAGGTGGCCCGGCCCGCGGCGGCGGCCCGGTCGACGAGGTCGGGATGCTCGCGCAGCGTCCGGATCGACGGGCCGACCGCGGTCGCGCCGACGGTGGTCGCCGCACCACCCCCGAGATACCGGGACGCCTCCCCGAGCAGCACCGTCGGCAGCAGCGGCGCGGCCCGGCGGATCCGCCACACCGCGGCCGCCGAGAACGACATGATCACCGCCCGCGAATGATCGGCGGACACCGGGGCTGACAGGCCGAACCGGGACAGCTCGGCGAGCACCTTGCTCTCGACCAGCCCGCCGTAACGCACCGGATGCTTGGTCTCGATGAAAAGCTTGGTCGGGGCCGGGTGGTCGAGGACCAGGGTGATCAGTTCGGCGAGGGTCAACACCGGTTCCCCGTTGCCGCCGAAGTCCAGGGCGGACAGGTGGCGCAGGGTCATCTCGCTGACCCTGCCGGACCCGGAGGAGGTTCGGTCGACGGTGCGATCGTGCACGCACACCAGGTGACCGTCCCGGGTCAACCGGACGTCGCATTCGAGCCCGTCGGCGCCCTGGTCGAGCGCGAGTTCGTATGCGGCGAGGGTGTGCTCGGGCAGCGCCGCGGAGGCACCGCGGTGCGCGACGACGAGGGGGCCCCGGCGATCCGGGCTCATGTCGTCACCAGCCACCGGACGGCGGAGCGGGGTCGGCCCGCGAGGTCGAGTCGGTCGACGTGCCGCGTCACGATCAGGGTGAGCGTCGCGACCGCGGCAGCCACCAGGTTCACCAGCACCGCCAGCAGCACCCCGTTGGCCCGGCCCTGCAGGGAATCGTGTGAGCGCCAGGCGAACGCGACGATCAGCAACGCCCCACCGAGCGCCCAGGTCGCCCACCAGATCCGGACCAGCGCCCGCAGTCGGGAGTCGGGTCCGGCCAGTTCGGTGAGGAACACCCCGGGCCAGACCAGGTTCGCCACCGGAATCAGGCAGCCCGCCGCGATCGAGGTCGGCGACCGCGGATCGGTGCGGCCCGCCGCCCGCCACGCGTCCCGGCGGGCGCCGAGCAGCCAGGCGACCGAAGCGGCCGCGGCCGCGAAGGCCACCAACGGCGCCATCACCCCGGCCGTGAAGACCAGGCCGTCGGAGACGACGAGCATCGTCGGGGAGATCAGCGTGGTCCGGTTGCGCAACAGCAGGACGTAGCGGAACAGTTCGGCGGCCGCGCCGAACACGAACAGCAGGGCGGTCGCGGTGAGCAGGGTCGGCGCCAGCTCCGCGAGCCGTTCGGTGCGGGTCGCCTGCTCCTCGGCCGTGGCCGGTGGCTGATCCGTCAGACCCCACCGGGGCGGCTGCGGGTAGGACGGTGTCCGGTCCGGACCTGCGGTGTGGTTCGGCGGGGTGCGGGGCGCCGTCGCCGGTGAGCGGGCGATCCAACGGAAGTTCCGGCGGGACGCGGGCTCCGGGTGCCCGGTCAGCGTCGGGGAAAGCAGCACCCCGCGGCACCCCGGACACCATTGGGCAGGCGCGCCGACGACGGGCCAGCGTGCGGCGCAGCGGACACAGACCTGGACGGCGCTCATCTAGTAGATCTTCGCCGACCTGTCGTCGTCCGCGACGAGCGGTCGACCGGCCTGCTGCCAGGCCACCATGCCGCCGGTGACGCCGACCGCGTCGAAGCCGCACTCATTGAGGTAGGTGACGACGGTGATCGAGCGGCCGCCGGACCGGCACACCACGTACACCTCGGCGTCGATGTCGATCTCGTCCCGCCGAGCGGGCACGTCGGACATCGGGATGTGCAGGGCGTCGGGCGCGTGGCCGTCGGCCCATTCGGTGTCCTCGCGGATATCGAGCAGCACCGCCGCGGCGTACGGAGGCACGGGCACCTCCGTGACGGGGACCGAGGGAACGTCACCAAAGCTCACGATTCGATAGTGTCACGTTCCCGCCCCGCCCGGCAGCCGAGCCTGGTGGATTGCTCCACAGGAGCGGATTCCACAGGCTGGGGATGGCCGCTACCCGGTTGCCCACGACAAATCCGGCCCCGACGTCCGGGTTCGCGCCGAAACTCACAGGTTGTCCACCGAGTTGTCCACAGTTTCCACAGCCCTGTTCACAGGTCGTGCACACCCCGTCGGACGGCGCGGCGGGCCGGGCGATGGTGCACAGTGGATACCCATGGAACTGAGAATCTTCACCGAACCACAGCAGGGCGCGACCTACGATCAGCTGCTCCGCGTCGCGCAGGCCGCCGAGCGGGCCGGCTACGGCGCGTTCTTCCGTTCCGATCACTACCTCGCGATGAACACCACCGGACTGCCCGGCCCCACCGACGCCTGGATCACCCTCGCCGGCATCGCCCGCGAAACGTCCACGATCCGCCTCGGCACCCTGGTCACCTCCGCCACGTTCCGGCACCCGGGGCCGCTCGCGATCTCCGTTGCCCAGGTCGACGCGATGAGCGGCGGTCGCATCGACCTCGGGATCGGCGCGGGCTGGTACGAGGAGGAGCACCTTGCATACGGCATCCCGTTCCCGTCGCTGAAGGAGCGGTTCGACCGCCTTGAGGACACCCTCGAGGTGATCACCGGCCTGTGGAAGACGCCGATCGGCGAGACGTTCTCCTACGACGGCGCGCACCACCGCGTCGCCGACTCGCCCGCCCTCCCGAAGCCGCATCAGCACCCGGGACCGCCGATCCTGATCGGGGGCAACGGCCGAACCCGCACGCCCGCGCTCACCGCACGGTTCGCCGACGAGTTCAACCTGCCGTTCGGGTCGCTCGAGGCGACCGCCACCCAGTTCGAGCGGGTCCGGGCGGCCTGCCGCGCGATCGACCGGGATCCCGCCGACCTGGTCTACTCCAACGCGCTGGTGCTGTGCTGCGGCCGGAACGACGGCGAGGTCGCGGGGCGTGCCGCCGCGATCGGCCGCGAGGTCGATGAGTTGCGAACGAACGGTCTCGCCGGGTCACCCGCGGAGCTGGTCGACAAGATCGGCCGCTACGGCGAGCAGGGGTCGAGCCGGATCTACCTGCAGACCCTCGACCTCGACGACCTCGACCACCTGGACCTGGTGGCAAGCGAGGTCATGCCGCAGCTGGGCTGACCCCCTCAGGGATGGCGCGGGGCAGCACCAAACAGCAGGTCAGGCGTCCAGCCCGATCGGGCAGCTGACGCCCGTCGCGTGCACCGGGCAGTAGCCGCCGGGGTTTTTCGCGAGGTACTGCTGGTGGTAGTCCTCGGCGTAGTAGAACGCGGCGAGGGGAGCGATTTCGGTGGTGATCTCGCCGTATCCGGCGGCGGCGAGCCGCTTCCCGTATGCGGCGGCGGTGGCGGTGGCCGTCGCCGCCTGCTCCGCGTCGACGGTGTAGATCGCCGACCGGTACTGGGTGCCCTGATCGTTGCCCTGACGCATCCCCTGCGTGGGGTCGTGGTTCTCCCAGAACAGCTGGAGCACCGCCGCATAGGTGATCACCGCCGGATCGAAGACGACCAACACCACCTCGGTGTGCCCGGTGCGGCCGGAGCACACCTCCTCGTAGGTCGGGTTGGGGGTGAAGCCGCCCGCGTACCCGGCCGCGGTGCTGTACACGCCGCCGGCCTGCCAGAACTCCTTCTCGGCACCCCAGAAGCACCCCATCCCGACGACCGCGGTCTGCAACCCGTCCGGGAACGGCGGCGTCAGGCGGTGGCCGTTCACGTGGTGGGCGGCGGGCACCGGCAGCGGGTCGGGCCGCCCCGGCAAGGCCTGATCGGGGGTGACCAGGACGGACTTCGCGGTGGACTGCCGGAGGATGTCGTCGAACCAGGACATGATCCGATGCTACGCGCGCTCCGCCACCTCGGATCCGTCGCGGACGGCCCCGGATCCGGGGCGGGCAGCACCCCCCGGGTCGGCCTTCGGCGCCCCGACCCGCGCCGCCACCGACCCGATCCAGCGGCCGGCAGGCACCTCCACCGCCCGGTACAGCAGCTCCGAGGCGACCGCCGTCGCGGCGAGGAACACCACGACCGCACCCGTCTTGCCGACGAGCCCGACGGTCCAGTCGTATGCCCGGTACAGGATGAGGGTGTGCAGCAGATAGATGGCGTAGCTGCGGGTTCCGGTCCAGCGGACGACCGACCAACGGGCGATCGGGCCGTCGTACCGCGCCAGCGCCAGCACCGCGCTCGCGACGACCACGATCGTCCACAGGTATCGGTCACCGGCCCAGTAGGCGCGGATGTCGGTGGCCAGCAGCACGACCTCCACCTGCGCGAGCGCGGCGACCGCGAGCCACCGCCAACTCGCCATCCGGGTCCATGCCATGTAGATGACCTGGCCGACGAACACCGCGGGCAGGGTCGCGGCCACCTTGGTGAGCATCGGGACGGAGTACGGCTGCGGAATGTACTGGTTGTAGATCAGCACAGCGCAGCACAGCGCGGCGCCGAGGATCGGCACGGCGGCCGGGGCCCGGCGCAGCAGCGGACGGGTCGCGACGCTGTACACGTAGAAGGTGATCTGCACGACCAGCGTCCACGTCACCCCGAGCACCGCGACCTCGGGCTTGAGGAAGAACCCGCCGAGCACGAAGCTGAGCGCGGCCTGCCCGGTGGTGATGCCGTCGTGACCGCTGAACATGCCGTTGATCCCGACCTTGACCAGCAGCACCGCCAACGCGACCGCCACCCACAGCGCGGGCAGCAGCCGCCCGACCCGGTTGACGAGGAAGCGGCCCGGATGGTTACCGGACACGGACGCGGTCAGCAGCAGCCCGGTGAGCACCATGAACACCGCGACGCCGAGGAACGACAGGTGCTGGTGCAGCCTCAGGCCCTTGACGAACACCTCGTAGACGGTGTCGATCATCCACCAGCCGGTGCCGAGGTCGTCGATCAGGTAGTACGAGATGTGCGAGTAGAGGACCGCCAGCACCGCAAGCGTCCGCAGTAGGTTCGCGCCGCCGAAGTGGGGCCGCCGCGCCGCGGCGGTGCCGACACCGCGCACCGGGGGTGGGACGGTCGGCTCGGGCACCACTCGATCTTAATGTTCCGTTCACCACCGGGACGAATTGACGGGGCCCCACCCTGCGCAGACACGACGCCGACGCCGCCCGGGAAGCGCCGGAAGGCGCCGGGCGCGTGACGCCAAATATTGCGGACGGTGTACCAATGAGTTTGGGTTAGAGCCCGAGCAAGGATCGAATAGGTACACGCCGGGCGTCACCCGCGCCCGTAAGGAAGGGACCGAAGTGTCTGTCTACACGCTGCCTGAACTGCCCTACGACTACGCCGCCCTCGAGCCGCACATCTCCGGCAAGATCATGGAGCTGCACCACGACAAGCACCACGC
>NZ_JBSGXD010000008.1:0-40447 GCF_053609225.1 Rhodococcus sp. NPDC054953
GTTCGGGAGAGGAATACCGCGAACGCCGCGTGCAGGACCATGAAGAGGGTGGCCCGGTGCCGGGACGCGAGGTCGGTGAGGGCGCGGTGTTCCGATGCCCCGAGGTGGAACTCGACGGTGGCCGCGGCCTGCGTCATCGTCGCGGGTCGGGGCCGATCGGTGGGCAGTTCGAGCTGGTCGGGTTGCGCGGCGAGGGTGTCGCGCCAGTAGGCGATCTGCCGCGCCATGGTCGACTCGGGATCGTCCTCCGATCCGAGGGCGGCGCGCTGCCAGAGCGCGAAGTCGGCGTACTGCACGGGCAGCGGCTCCCAGCCGGGTTCCTGCCTCGAGGTGCGGGCCGTGTACGCGAGCATCAGGTCGCGGATCATCGGCCGGGTGGAGAACCCGTCGCCGCTGATGTGGTGCAGCGCGAGCGCAAGAACGTGCACCGGCTCCCGGTCGTCGGTGGGCGTGAGCCGGAAGACGGTGCCGCGCACCGGGATCTCCGCGGTGACGTCGAATCCTTCGGTGAGCACCCGAGCCAGGTCGGCGAGGAGCGTCTCCTCGGTGGTCGGCACCGGGTCGAGGACCAGGGCCACCCGCTCGACCGGGAGCACCACCTGGATCGGTCCGTCCTCGGTGTCCGGGTAGACGGTGCGCAGGGCCTCGTGTCGCGCGAGCACGTCCCGCACCGCGGCCTGCAGCGCGTCGACGTCGAGGCTGCCGGTCAGGCGCAGCGCGTACGGAATGTTCTGCGCGGCCGAGGTGACGTCGACCCGGTTGAGGAACCAGATTCGGGATTGGGCCAGCGACAGCGGAATCCGGTCGGGTCGCGGACCCGCCACCAGCGGCGGTCCGGCGGCGCGGTCCGACGCGTCGGCGCGGGCGGCCAGTGCCGCGACCCCGGGGGCCTCGAACACGTCCCGGATCCGGATGGTCGAGCCGAGCGCGGTGTTCACCCGGGCCACCAGCTGGGTGGCCACCAGTGAGTTCCCGCCGAGCACGAAGAAGTCGTCGCTCGCGCCGACCCGATCCACGCCGAGCAGGTCGGCGATGATGCCTGCGACGGCGACCTCGGCGGGCGTCGACGGGGCCAGGTAGTCGGCGACCGCGAGCACCGGCTCGGGCAGCGCCCGGCGGTCCAGCTTGCCGGTGGGGCCGAGCGGCAGGGCCTCGAGCACGGTCAGCGAGGACGGCACCATGTACGACGCGAGGGACGCGGCGACGGCGGATCGCAGCCGCTCGGTGTCGATCCGGGTGCCGGGGTTCGGGACGAGGTAGCCGACGAGCCGCTCCCCGACCGCCGTCGAGGCGACGACCACGACGGCCTGGCCGACCGACGGGTCGGCGAGCAGCGCTGCCTCGACCTCACCGAGCTCGATCCGCTGTCCGCGCAGCTTCACCTGGAAGTCGGTGCGCCCCACATACTCCAGTTCGCCGTTCCGGTTCCACCGCACCAGGTCGCCGGTGCGGTACATCCGTTCGCCCGCCCGGTCGAACGGGTTCGCGACGAACCGGTCCGCGGTCAGGTCTGCCCGGCCCAGGTAGCCGCGGGCCAGCTGGATGCCCGTGAGGTACAGCTCACCCGCGACACCCACCGACACCGGCCGCAGCCGGGTATCGAGCACCCGGACACCGGTATTCCACAGCGGTGCACCGATCGGCACCACCGACGTGTCCGCGTCGTCGACGCGGTGGTACGTCACGTCGACCGCGGCCTCCGCCGGGCCGTACAGGTTGTGCAGCACCGCCCCCGGCAGCGCGCGACGCACCCGCGCCGCGACCTCGGCGGGCAGCGCCTCCCCGCCGGAGAAGATCCGCCGCAGGCCGGTGCAGTCGGCAAGGCCCGCGGTCGGCGCGGCGACGAAGAGCGCCAGCATCGACGGAACGAAGTGCACGGTGGTGACGTTCTCGGCGACGATGAGGTCGACGAGCCGGGCGGGGTCGCGGTGCGCGTCGGGTTCGGCGACCACGACGCGGGCGCCGGACAGCAGCGGCCAGAAGCATTCCCACACCGACACGTCGAATGTCACCGGCGTCTTCTGCAGGACGACGTCGGTGCCGTCGAGTCCGTATTCGCCCTGACGCCACAGCATCTGGTTCACGATCGCCCGATGCGTCACGACGACGCCCTTCGGCCTGCCGGTCGACCCGGACGTGTACACGACATAGGCCGGGTGGTCGGGATGCAGCGGCGCGAGACGATCCGCGTCGGTGACCGGGCCCGCCGGGACGGCGTCGAGGTCGAGGCCGTCGATCGGGAGGGCCGCGACCGCACCGGTCGGGACGTCCACCGGACCCGCGGTCAACACGCACAGCGGCCACACGTCCGCGACGACGAGCGCGTTGCGGTCGGCCGGCTGGTCGGGGTCGACGGCGACATAGGCCGCACCGGCCCGCACCACCGCGTGCACCGCGACGAGGAAGTCGACCGAGCGGCGGATCGCGACCGCGACGACGGTGTCCGGGCCAGCGCCCTCCGCGATCAGCAGCCGCGCCAGCCGGTTGACCCGCGCGTCGAAGTCTGCGTACGACAGGCACCCGTCGGCCGCGGTCACCGCGCGCGCGTCCGGCGTCCGATCCGCCTGCGCGGACACGAGATCCGACAGGGTCCGGTCCGGAACCGGCACCGTGGTCGCGTTCCACTGCTCGGTGGACGCGATCTCGTCGGGGGCACGCAGCTCGACCTCGCCGACCGCGCGGCGCGGGGCCTCGAGGCAGGCGGCGAGCACCCGGACGAACCGATCGGCGAGCGTCGCCACGCTCGCGCGGTCGAACAGGTCGGTGGCAAACACGATGGTGCCGGGCAGCGCGCCCGCGGCGTCGGCGCGCTCGGACACCGTCACCGACAGGTCGAACTTCGCGGTGGCGACCTCCGTGTCGAGGGGGGTCAGCGTGAGACCGGGCAGGTCGACCGGTGCCGCGTCGAAGTTCTCGAACGAGAGCAGCACCTGGAACAGCGGCGTGTACGCGCTCGATCGGGTCGGGGCAAGCACCTCCACCAGCCGCTCGAACGGCAGGTCGGCGTTGGACAGCGCGGCAAGGTCACCGTCCCGCACGCCGCCGAGCACCTCGTCGAAGGAGGCGGCCGGGTCGATTCGGGTGCGGAGCACGAGGGTGTTGACGAACATGCCGACCAGATCGTCGAGGGCACGCTCACCGCGGCCGGCGACCGGGGTGCCGACCGCGACGTCGGCGGCGCCGGACAGCCTGCTCAGCAGGACCGCGAGTGCCGCGTGCACGACCATGAACACCGTGGTGCCGTGGTCGGCCGCGTACCCGCGGAGGCGCTCCACGACGGCGGCCTCAATCGTGAAGCCGATCCGGTCACCGCGCCCCGACCGGACCGCCGGACGCGGCCGGTCGGTGGGGAGTTCGAGCAGGTCGGGAAGTCCGCCGAGGGTGGTGCGCCAGAACTCAATCTGCCGCGCCGCCACCGACCGCGGGTCGTCCTCCGACCCGAGGACGGTCCGCTGCCACAGCGCGAAGTCCGGGTACTGCACCGCAAGCGGCGCCCACCCCGGTGCGGCTCCGTTGCGCCGCGCCCCGTAGGCGATGACGACGTCGCGGGCCAGCGGACCGACCGAGAAGCCGTCGGCCGCGATGTGGTGCACCCCGATCAGCAGCACGTGCTCCCGGTCACCGACCCTCAGCAGCCTGCCGCGCATCGGGATGCCCGCGGTGACGTCGAATCCGCTGCCGAGCACGGCAACCGCCTCCGCGGACACGTCGTCCGGGTGGGTCGGGATGGCGGTCAGGTCGAGGTCGACCTCGTCGACGGGCAGCACCACCTGGTGCGGCCCCGCCCCGGTGTCGGGGAACACGGTGCGCAGCGACTCGTGCCGCTGCAGCACGTCCCGCACCGCCGCCTGCAGGGCGGGGACGTCCAGTTCGCCGGTCAGCCGCAGCGCGAGCGGGATGGTGTAGGCGGCCGAGCCGGGGTCGAACCGGTTGAGGAACCACATCCGGGTCTGGGCCGGGGACAGCGGGATCCGCGCAGGCCGGGCGCCAGCGACCAGTGCGGGCCGGGTGGACGGGTTCCCGGCCGCGGTCGGTGCGGCGGCGACCAGTGCGGCGAGGGCGTGCACGGTCGGCGCGTCGAACAGCGCGCGCACCCCGATGGACGTGCCAGCGGCGGCGTTCAGTCGGGAGACGACCTGGGTCGCGGTCAGCGAGTTGCCGCCGACGGCGAAGAAGTCGTCGTCCGCTCCGACCCGTTCGGCGCCGAGCACCTCCGCGTAGACGGCGGCGACCAGCGCCTCCGTCCCGTCGGCGGGTTCACGGTAGGACGATGCCCCCGAAGCGAATTCGGGTTCGGGCAGGGAGCGTCGGTCGACCTTGCCCGCCGGTGTCGTCGGGATCGTCTCCAGCACGACCAGGGCAGACGGCACCAACGCCCGCGGCAGGCGCCCTGCCGCGGCCTCAAGCACCGCGGTCACGTCGACCGGGGCACCGTCGGCGGGGACGACGTAGCCGACCAGCTGATCGCCGAGGACGGGGTGCCGGTGCACGGTCGCCGCCGCAACGGCGACCGCGGCATGCCGCGACAGCGCCGCCTCAATCTCGCCGAGTTCGACCCGCAGTCCGCGGATCTTCACCTGCGCGTCGGCGCGGCCGACGTACTCGAGCAGACCGAGCGCGTCCAGGCGCACCAGATCACCGGTCCGATACATTCGGGAACCGTTGTCGCCGTATGGGTTCGCGACAAACCGGTCCGCGGTCAGCGCGGCCCGCCGATGGTAGCCGCGCGCCAGTCCGGGGCCCGACAGATACAGCTCACCAACGACACCGACCGGAACGGGTCGCAGCCGGGTGTCGAGGACCGCCGCGGCGACCCCCTGCAGCGGGGCACCGATCGTGATCCGCTCCCCGACCGCCATCGCATCGGTCAGGGTGACGACGATCGTGGTCTCCGTCGGCCCGTACCCGTTGAGGAATCGACGTCCCGGCCCAAACTGTTCGAGCAGCGCGGGCGGGCACACGTCGCCGCCGACGGCAACCATTTCCAGGTCGGGAAGGTTCGTCGGATCGACCGTGCCAAGCGCGGCTGGCGCGGTCAGCACGTGCGTGACCCGCTCGCGGCGCAGCAGATCGGTCAGTTCGCCGCCGCCAATCACCTCCGGTGGCGCGACGACCATCGTTGCGCCAGCGCTGAACGCCTGGATCATCTCGAACAGAGAGGCGTCGAAACTCGACGACGACAGCCGCAGCACCCGCGACCGCGCGGTGGTGGCCATCTCGGGGCGCGCCTGCGCGGTGAACGCGCCGAGCCCGGCATGGGTGACCACGACGCCCTTCGGCACCCCCGTCGAACCCGACGTGTAGATCACGTACGCCGCGTGCTCGAGCAGCAACGGCATGGTCCGGTCGGCATCGGTCACGGCCGCGGACGGGAACCCGTCGGCGGCCCCCAATGTCAGCCACTCGACCCCGCCGGGCAGCGCGGCGGCACCGGCCGGGTCGGTGAGCCCGAGCAGCACACCGGAATCGGCGAGCATGTGCGCGATGCGATCGGCCGGATAGCCGGGGTCGACGGGCACGTACGCGGCGCCGCTCTTCGCGACCGCCCACAGGGCGACGATCGAGTCCACCGACCGCGGCAGCGCCACCGCCACCGCGCGCTCCGGTCCGATGCCCCGCCCGATCAGCAGGCGCGCCAGTCGATTCGACCGTTCGTCGAGTTCCCGGTACGACAGCTCGACGCCCGCGCACGCGACGGCGACACCGCCGACATCGACACCCGCGGTCAGCAGGTCCGGCAGCAGCGCGGCGGGCACCCCCGCCGTCGCGGCGACCGGCAGTCCGGCCCGCTCGTCAGCGGACAGGATCTGCACGTCGCCCACCGGCACCGCGGGGTCCGTCGCCACCGCGTCGAGCAGTCGCACGAATCGCTCGGCGAATCCCAGCACCGACGCCCGGTCGAACAGGTCCGTCGCATAGGTCCACGCCACCGAGGCGCCGCCGGGACGCGCCAGCAGGGTCACCTGCAGGTCGGCCTTCGCGGGCACGATGCCGAGATCGACCGTGTCGATGCGCAGGCCGGGCAGTTCGAGGCTGCTCACGTCCTGGTCCTCGATGGACAGGCCGACCTGGAAGATCGGCGAGTGGGACTGCGACCGCACGGGCCGGAGCACGTCGATGAGCTTCTCGAACGGCAGGTCCGCGTTGTCGAAGGCGGCGAGATCCACCTCACGGACCGCGGCAAGGTGGTCGGTGAAGCTCGCGGCGGGGTCGATGTTGGTCCGCAGCGCGAGAGTGCCGACGAACATGCCTGCGAGATCGGCGAGGTCGCGTTCCGTGCGACCCGCGATCGGTGTGCCCACCACGATGTCGGTGCTCGCGCTCAGCCGGGCCAGCAGCACCGCGAGCGCCGCGTGCAGCACCATGAACCGGGTTGCGTCGTGCCTGCGCGCCAGCGTGTCGAGGCGCCCGAGCAACGCCGGGTCGAGGTCGAGGTCGACGACATCGCCGCGCATCGACGCGACCGCGGGCCGCGGCCGGTCCACCGGCAGTTCCAGCAGTTCGGGTGCACCACGCAGCTGTTCGCGCCAATAGGCGATCTGCCGGGCGGCCCGGCTGCCCGGGTCGTCGTCGGCTCCGAGCAGTGTGTGCTGCCAGAGGCTGAAGTCGGCATACTGCAGCGGCAGCGGCGCCCAGCCCGGTGCGTGTCCGTCGGTGCGGGCGGTGTACGCCAGCATCAGGTCCCTGGCCAGTGGCGCGACCGACGCACCGTCGGCGCTGATGTGGTGGATGACCAGCACAAGAACGTGCTCCCCCGCGCAGCGGAACAGGCTGCCCCGCAAGGGGACCGAGGTGGTGACGTCGAACCCTTGGGACAGTTCGGCGAGGATCGCCGATCGCAGGGCCGCGCCATCGGCCACCTCGACCGGGTCCCGCAGCACCGTCGCCTCGGCTGCGGGCAGAATCCACTGCGTCGGCCCGGCCGCGGAGTCCGGGTACACCGTCCGCAGCACCTCGTGCCGGTCGACGAGGTCCCCCACCGCGGACCGCAGGGCGGGGACGTCGAGGTCACCGGACAGGCGCAGCACCAGCGGAATGTTGTAGGCCACCGACGCCGGGTCGTAGCGGTTGAGAATCCACATCCGGGACTGCGCGGGCGACAGCGGAATCCGGTACGGCCGGGTGCCCCGCGTCAGCGCGGGCCGGTCCGAGACGCCCGCCGAGTCGACCGCGACGGCCAGCGCGGCAACGGTCGCGGCGTCGAACACCGACCGCACCGCCAGCGCGGTGCCGAAGGCCGCGTTGACGTGTGCGACCACCCTGGTGGCGCTGAGCGAGTTGCCGCCGAGGTCGAAGAAGTCGTCCTCGGCGCCGACCCGCGTCGTTCCGAGCACCTCCACGTAGATGTCCGCGATCAGCGATTCCGTCACCGTCCGCGGCGCCACGTACGGGCGCGCCGCGAACACCGGTTCCGGCAGGGCCCGCCGATCCACCTTGCCCGCCGGGGTGCGGGGCATCTTCTCGAGGACGGTGATCGAGGCGGGAACCATGTACCCGGGCAGCGCCGCGGCCAGGTGTGCGGTCAGGTCGGCCGGCGCGACCGCCCGGCCCGCGGCGGGGACGACGTACGAGGCGAGTGACACCGCCCCTCCGGATCCGGTGTGCCCCACGGTGACCGCGAACTCGACGTCGGCGTGGCCGGCGAGCGCGGCATCGATCTCGCCGAGCTCGATCCGGTGTCCCCGGATCTTCACCTGGAAGTCGCCACGGCCGAGGTACTCGAGCTCGCCGGTGGCCCGGTCGCGGCGGGCCAGGTCGCCGGTGCGGTACATCCGGTCCCCGCGGCCGCCGTACGGGTTCGCCACGAACCGGTCCGCGGTCAGGCCGGCCCGGTCCCGGTACCCGCGGGCGAGTCCGGGGCCCGCGACGTAGAGTTCGCCGGTGACACCGGCGGGCACCGGGCGCAGTCGCCCGTCGAGCACCAGCACCCCGGTGTCCCGGATCGGGGTGCCGATCCGCACCGGTGCACCGGCGGTCATCGGTCCGGCGAGGGTCGCCATGATCGTCGACTCGGTCGGCCCGTATGCGTTGAACATCCGGTGCCCTGGCGCCCAGGCCGCGACCAGGGCCGCGTCGCAGGCGTCGCCGCCGACCACCACGACCTCGAGGTCGGGAAGGGCGGCGGGATCGAGCGTGGCCAGCGCGGCCGGGGTCACGAACGCATGGCTCACCCCGGCGCGGCGCATCCGCTCGGCGAGGTCGTCACCCCCGTACACCCCGACCGGCACCACGACGAGGCTGGCGCCCGCGGTGAAGGCCATCAGCAACTCGAGGATCGACGCGTCGAAGCTCGGTGACGCGAAATGCATGGTCCGGCAGCGGGAGTCGATGCCGTAGCGCTCGCTCTGCTCGGCGGCGAAGGCCGCGAGGCCTGCGTGGGTGACCACGACGCCCTTCGGGACGCCGGTCGATCCGGAGGTGTAGATCAGGTACGCGGGGTGCTCCAGGCGCAGCGCCGACCGGCGGTCCGCGTCGGTCACCGGCGCCGCGGACAGGTCCGACGTCGCCGCCACGGTGTCGTCGACACGGACCCAGTCCACCTCGCCCGAGCCAGGCAGGGTGGCCGAGGACGCGAGATCCGTCACGCCGAGCACCGCACCGGAATCGGCGAGCATGTGCGCGATCCGGTCCGTCGGATAGGTCGGGTCCACCGGCACGAATGCCGCACCCGACTTCGCAACCGCCCATACCGCGACGATCGATTCCACCGACCGGGGCAGCGCCACCGCCACCGCCAGCTCCGGGCCTGCGCCCCTGCCGATCAGCAACCGCGCCAACCGGTTCGACCGTGCGTCGAGCTCCGCATACGACAGTTCACCGTCGTCGCTGACGATCGCGGTGCCCCCGCGGGCGAGTCCCGTCCCGGTCGCAAGCAGCTCCGGAAGCGTCGCCTGCGGAACCTGGGGTTCGGCCTCGGCGGTCACGGCCGCGCGCTCGCCAGCATCGAGGATGTCCACGTCGCCGACCGGGACGGCCGCGTCCGTGACCACCGACTCGAGGACCCGCACGTACCGCTCGGCGAACGCCTCCACCGATGCCCGGTCGAACAGGTCCGTCGCGTAGGTCCACGCCACCTCGGCGCCACCGGACCCGGTGGGGGTCACCGCCACCTGCAGGTCGAACTTGGCGATCGCGGCGTCGACCCGCTCGGGCGACACGATCAGGCCGGGCAGGTCGACGCGCGGCGGCGGCGCATCCTCGACCGAGAGCATCACCTGGAACAGCGGATGGTATGCCGACGACCGGGTCGGGGTGAGGACCTCGACCAGCCGCTCGAACGGCAGGTCCGCATGGGCGTAGGCGTCGAGATCCGTTGCGCGCACCCGCTCGAGCAGGTCGAGGAAGGACGCGTCCTGGTCGATCCGGGTGCGCAGCACCAGGGTGCCGACGAACATGCCGACGACGTCGTCGAGTGCCGCGTCGCCACGGCCCCCGACCGGGGTACCGATCGCGACGTCGGCGGTCGCCCCCAGCCGGGCCAGCAGGACGGCCAACGCCGCGTGCAGCACCATGAACGGCGTCGACCGGGTCCGGCGGGCCAGGTCGTGGACGGCACCGAACAGCGCGGAGTCGATCGTCGTCTCGACCGCCGCGCCCCGGTGGGTGGGCTGCGTCGGATGGGGGCGGTCGGTGGGCAGGTCGAGACGCTCCGGGAGCCCCGCCAGCGCCGCGGTCCAGTAGCCGAGCTGGCGGGACGCGACCGAGTCGGCGTCCCGGTCCGATCCGAGGGCGTCGAGCTTCCACAGCGCGTAGTCCGCGTACTGCACCGGTAGCGGGGTCCAGTCCGGCGCCGACCCGCGCATCCGGGAGGTGTACGCCACCATCAGGTCCCGTGCCAGCGGCCGCATGGACCAGCCGTCGGCGCTGATGTGGTGCACCACCATGACCAGGACGTGCTCGGTTGTGGTGAGCCGAAGCAGCGCGGCCCGCAGCGGCACCTCGGTGGTGACGTCAAAGCCGTCGGCGACGAGGCGGATGACCGCGGCGGGCAGGTCGGCCGGATCGACGTCGACCGGCGCCAGGTCCGGTGTCGCGTATCCGACCGGGAGGACGAGCTGTTCCGGCCCGGCCGTCGAGTCCGGGAACACCGTCCGCAGCACCTCGTGCCGTTCGAGGACGTCGAGCATCGCGGCGTGCAGCGAGTCGAGGTCGAGGTCCCCCGACAGGCGCAGGGCCGCCGCGATGTTGTATGCGCCGGACGCGGTGTCGAGCTGGTTGAGCAGCCACATCCGGGACTGCGCTGGCGAGAGCGGCAGCCGGTCGGGGCGCGGGCCTGCGACCGGCGGCAGCGGTGCCAGGGCACCGGGATTCGCCGCCTCGGCCGCGGCGGCGAGCGCGCGCACGGTCGGAGCCTCGAACAGCTCGCGCACCCCGATCGCGGCACCGAGCTCGGCGTTGATCCGGGCCACCGCGCGGGTCGCGGTCAACGAGTTCCCGCCGAGGTCGAAGTAGCTGTCGGTGGCACCGACGTCCGGTACGTCGAGCAGTTCGGCGAACACCCGGGCAATCGCGAGTTCGGCCGCGGTGGCGGGGGCATGGAACTCGGTTGCCGCGCGTTCGGGTTCGGGCAACGCCCGCCGGTCCAGCTTGCCGTTGGCGCTGAGCGGCATCGACTCGAGAATGACGAACGCCGAGGGCACCATGTAGGACGGCAGTTCGGCGGCCGCATGCGCGCCGAGCGCCGCCACGTCGAGCGGTCCCGCGTCCGGTGCCGCCGCTGCGGCGGCGGTCACGTAGCCGACCAGCCGTTCGGATGCGCCCGAGCCGCGGACCGTTGCCGCCGCCTGCGCGACCGCGGGGTGCCGCTGCAACGCGGCTTCGATCTCGCCGAGCTCGATCCGCAGGCCGCGGAGCTTGACCTGGAAGTCGGTGCGCCCCAGGTATTCCAGCTCCAGGTTCTCGCTCCACCGCACCAGGTCACCGGTCCGGTACAGCCGCCGCCCGTGATCGAACGGGTCCGCGACGAACCGGTCCGCCGTCAGGTCCGGGCGGCCGATGTAGCCGCGCGCCAGCTGCACACCGGCGAGGTACAGCTCGCCGGGCACGCCCGCCGGGACCGGTCGAAGTCGGGCGTCGAGCACATACACCCGGGTGTTCCACACCGGTGCACCGATCGGCACCGGGCCCGTGCCCGTGGGATCGGTGGGGTGGTAGGTGACGTCGACGGCGGCCTCGGTGGGGCCGTACAGGTTGTGCAGGTCCGCGCGCAGTCGCTCGTGCCAGCGGGAGACGGTGGTGCGCGGCAACGCCTCACCGCTCGCGAACACCCGGCGCAGCGAGGTGCAGGCGGTGGGGTCGGCGTGGTCGAGGAAGACGTCGAGCATCGACGGCACGAAGTGTGCGGTCGTGACCGAGTGGTCCCGGATCAGTGCGGACAGGTAGTGCGGGTCCCGGTGACCGTCCGCAGCAGCCACCACCAACCGCGCGCCGGCAATGAAGGGCCAGAACAGTTCCCACACCGACACGTCGAAGGTCGCCGGCGTCTTCTGCAGCACCACGTCGCTGCCGTCGATCGGGTAGGTGTCCTGCATCCACAGCAGCCGGTTGACGATGGCGTCGTGGGTGACGGCGACGCCCTTCGGGCGGCCCGTGGACCCGGAGGTGAAGATCGCGTAGGCCGGGTTGCTCCGGCGCAGCGGCGTTCGCCGCCCGGTGACGGGTGCGTCGTCGGTTCCGGTGAGGTCGAGGTCATCGAGGACCACCGCATCGACACCCACCGGAATCGCGGCGGCATCCGCGGCGCCGGTCAGTACCAGGACCGGTGCCGCGGTGTCGAGGACATGCCGGTTCCGTTCCGCCGGATGGTCGGGGTCGAGCGGCACATAGGCGCCGCCCGCCCGGACCACCGCGTGCAGCGCGACGACCTGGTCGATGGAGCGGCGCATCGCGACGCACACCAGCGACTCCGGACCCACGCCGCGCGAGGCGAGGTGGCGGGCCAGCCGATGCACCCGCGCGTCGAACTCCGCATAGGTCAAGGAGATTCCCTCGGCGGTGATCGCGACCGCGGACGGTGTCGCCGCGGCCTGCCGGACGAGCAGGTCCACCAGGGTGACGGCCTCGACGTCGTTGGCGGTCGCGTTCGGCCGGACCAGCGTCGCCGCCCGCTCGGCGTCCGACAGCAGGTCCAGTCGTGCGACCGGGGCGTCCGGGTCGGCGGCCAGCGCGGTAAGGGCCCGGGTCAGTCGCTCGGCCAGTCGATGCACCTCGTCGGCGGAGAACATCTCCGGGGAGTACTCCAGCGTGAGACGCAGTTCCGGCTCGAGCAGGGTGACCAACGCGATCGGATAGTGGGTTGCGTCGGCGACGTCGATCCCGGTGACCCGCAGCCCCGCGATGTCGGTGTTCTCGTCGAGCCCGGCCCGGTCGATCGGGTAGGACTCGAACACGGTGAGGGTGTCGAAGACGGCGCCCGCCCCGACCGCGGCCTGCACCTCGGCCAGCGAGAGGTGGTGCCGGTCGAGCAGCCGCACCTGCTCGTTCTGCACCCGGGTGAGCAGGTCGCTCACCGATTCGACCGGATCGATCCGCACCCGCACCGGGACGGTGTTGATGAACAGGCCGAGCATCTCCTCGACCCCGGCGAGGTCGGCGGGGCGGCCGGACACGGTTGCGCCGAACACCACGTCGTCGCGGGAGGTCGTCCGGGACAGCAGGATTCCCCACGCCACCTGGATCACCGTGTTCACGGTGACACCGCGCTCGCGGGCCAGGTCCGCGAGCGCGGCGGTCAGCTCCGCGGTGATCGGCGCGTCGATGTCCGCGGGCACGGACGCGACCTGCCTGCCTGCCTGGTCCGGCGCGAGCAGGGTCGGCTCCCCCACCCCGTCCAGCGCCCGCACCCACTCGTCGACCGCACCGGCCCGATCCTGCATGTCCAGCCAGGCAAGGTAGCCGCGGTAGGCCTTGGCGGGCACCGTGATCGGCGCATCCGTCGCATACAGCAGCAGCAGATCCTTGACGAACAGCGGCATCGACCACCCGTCGAGGAGAATGTGGTGATTGGTCGCCACCAGGGCTGCGGTGCCGTCGGGCAGCCGGACCAGCAGCCACCGCAGCAGCGCGGGTACCGCCATGTCGAAGCGCCGATCGCGCTCGGCGTCGACGATCCCGGCGAGGTCCGTCTCCGCGGCGTCGAGCTCCCGCCAGTCCACCGTCACCCGATCCTGGATCAGCTGGGCGGGGATGCCGTCACCGTCGTACACGAACGCGGCACGGAGATTGTCGTGCCGGTCCAGCAGTCGCTGCGCGGCACGGCGCAGGCGGGCGGCGTCGACGGTGCCGCCGAGCCGCAGCACGATCTGTGAGGTGTACACGTCAACGGCGTCGGCCGTCAGGCCAGCGTGCAGCAGCAGACCGGACTGCAAGGGCGACAGCGGCCAGATGTCCGTCATCGACGGGTACTCGTTCTCCCACAGGTCGATTCGATCCTGGGTCACGGACACCAGCGGGACGTCGGACGGGGTGAGTCCGCCCGCGGTGCCGCGCCGCACGTGGGTGACCATCGCCAGCAGCGCGGTCCGCCACAGTTCGGCCAGCTCGGCGACCTCCGCCTCGGTCAGCACGCCGGACGGGAAGTCGACGGTCGCCGACAGGCGCTCCCCCGCATCGGGGTCCGCGGTGACGATCGCGTTGATGTCGAGGGCAACCCGGGTCGGCATACCCGACCCGCTGCCCCCATTGAGGTCGGCGCGTTCCGGCTCCGGGATCCAGCCGAGTTCCCGGAGCGCATCGGGGATGTCCGCGGCAGCGACGCGGCCGAGATAGTTGAATGCGATCTGCGGTTCGGCGTACCCGGCGAGCACCGGGCGGGTGTCGGCGCGCAGATGTCGCAGCACCCCGAATCCGGTGCCGTGGCCTGGAACCGCGCGCAGCTGCTCCTTGACCCGCTTCAGCGCGCGGCCGGTGGCGGGTCCACCCGCCAGCGCGTCGTCCAGGTCGATCCCGGTGACATCGAGCCGGGCCGGGTGCGCGGTGGTGAACCAGCCGACGGTCCGCGACAGGTCCGCGCCGGTGATCAGGTCCTCGTCACGGCCGTGTCCCTCCAGGGTGAGCAGCACCGACGGTTCCCCGGTGCCGCGGCGCGCGCGCCACTGCACGACGGCGAGGGTCAGTGCGGTCAGCAGCCCGTCACCGACACCCCCGCGGTAGGCGGCGGGCACCGTGGTCAGCAGGGCCTCGGTCGCGTCGGCGGACAGCGTGAGGTGCACGCGCCCGGCGGTCGCACCGGTGTCGAGCGTCGGGTCGAGCGGGCGGGCGCCGATCCGCGGGTCCGGTCCGTCCAGAATGGCCTGCCAGGCCGCCAGTTCGCCGACGATCACCTCACCGGCGGCCATCTCGGTGAGGCCGTGCGCCCACCGCCGGGCCGACGTGCCGACGGGGTCGAGCGCTGGCTGTTCACCGGAGACGATCTGCCCCCACGCGGCGGCGAGGTCCGGCACCAGGATCCGCCACGAGACGCCGTCGATGACCAGGTGGTTGGCGACAACGAGGAGCCTGCCTGCCGTCGACGCATCGGCCGGGTCGAGCCAGACCACCTGCACCATCACCCCGGCCGCGGCGTCGAGACGCCCTGCGGCGGACGCGCACCGGGCGGACAGCTCCGCATCGAAGGCGTCGGTCCCCGGCGCCGAGTCCGTCACCACCCGCTCGATCAGGTCCGCGGCGGCGACCGTTCCCGCGGGCCGCACCACCAGCGCGGGGACGGCGTCGCGGACCAGAACGGATCGGAGCGCGTCGTGGTGATCGAGCACCGATGCCAGGGTCGCCGTGAGGGTTTCGACATCGAGACCTGCGGGGGCGGTGAGCGTCAACGCCTGATAGAAGCGATCGATGTCGCCGCCGCGCTCAAGCGTCTCGGCGGCGATCGGGACCAGCGGCATCGATCCGACTCCGCCGCCCGGCAGTTCGGGCAGCCGCTGCGGGTCGGCGTCGACCGCCAGCGCCACCTCGGCGAGCGCGGCAACCGTCTTGCGCTCGAACACGTCCCGCGGGGTGAACCGAAGACCGGCCGCCTTCGCCCGGGACACCAACTGGATCGCGATGATGCTGTCGCCGCCGAGGGCGAAGAACGAGTCGTCGACGCCGATCCGGTCGAGCCCGAGCACCTCGGCGACCGCGCGCGCGATGGTGGCCTCCGCCGGGGTGGACGGCGCCCGGAACGCGGTGGTGCGCACGCCGGGATCGGGCAGGGCGGCCCGATCCACCTTGCCCGCCGCGGTCAGGGGGATCTCGGTCAGTTCGACGACCGTCGAGGGCACCATGTGGGCGGGCAGGAACTGGCCAGCGAACGCCGTCAGCGCCTCCGCATCAAACGAGTGACCGGCCGCGGTCCGCGCGTAGCTCACCAGGACCGCCGTGTCGCCGCGGCGGTGCGCGACCGTCACCGCGAAGTCGACCCCCGCGTGCGCGGCGAGCACCGCGTCGATCTCGCCGAGCTCGACCCGGAAGCCACGGATCTGGACCTGAAAGTCACTGCGCCCCACGTAGTCCAGGACCGCTGTCGGCTCGCCGTCCGGCCCGATGCGCCAGGTCCAGCGGACGGTGTCCCCGGTCCGGTACAGCCTGCCCCCGACCGCCCCGAACGGGTCGGCAACGAACCGGGATGCGGTGAGCGCGGATCGCCGATGGTAGCCCTGCGCAAGGCCGGGTCCGCCGAGATACAGCTCGCCGACCACGCCGGGCGGCACCGGGCGCAGCCAGCGGTCGAGGACCACCGCGGTGGCGCCGGGGATCGGGGCACCGATCGTGATGTCGCGCGGGTCGCGCAGCGGATCGGTTGTGGTGATGACGATCGTGGTCTCGGTTGGGCCGTAGCTGTTGACGAACCGGCACCGTTCGCCGAACCGGGCGACCAGGTCCGGCGGGCACACGTCACCACCGACGACGACCGCCTCCAACGCGTCCAGCCCCGCCGGATCGACGGTACCCAGCATCGCCGGCGCACAAATGACATGCGACACCCGTTCCGCGCGCATCAGTTCGGTGAGCTCGGCGCCGCCAAGCAGGTCGGCGGGGGCAATCACCAGTGCCGCGCCCGCGCTGAACGCCTGCACCATCTCGAACATCGAGGCGTCGAAGCTGGGGGACGAGAATCGCAGCATCCGCGAGCCCGCCGTTACCCCGAGTTCCGGGCGGGCCGCGGCCGCGAAGGACGCGAGCCCGGCGTGCGTGACGACGACCCCCTTCGGGGCGCCGGTCGATCCGGAGGTGTAGATCATGTACGCCGGATGGGCGGCAGTCAGTCGCGCCGGTCGATCGGCGTCGGTCACCGCCGCCGGCGACAGCGCCGCGCAGCCGCCCTCGACGGCAGCCGTGTCGAGGGCAAGCCACTCGAGGTCACCGGGCAGCCGATCGAGGTGCGACGTGGAGGTGATGCCAAGGGCCGCACCGGAGTCGGTGATCATGTGCGCGATCCGCTCGACCGGATAGCTGGCGTCGACCGGCAGGTAGACCGCACCGGACCTCGCGATCGCCCACAGCGCGACCACCGACTCCGCCGATCGGGGCAGGGCCATCACGACGACGCTGCCCGGCCCGGCGCCCCGCGACAGCAGCAGTCGCGCCAGCCGGTTCGAGCGGGCGTCGAGTTCCCGGTAGCTGATCGTGTCGGGGCCGCGCCGCAGCGCGATCGCGTCCGGGTCAACGGCGGCCCCGGCGGCGAACAGGTCCGGCAACAGCACCGGCTCCGGCGCAGCGCCGCCGACGAACGGCACCAGCGCGGCCCGCTCGGCCGCGTCGAGCACGTCGAGGTCGGCGACCCGGTCGGCGGGGTCCGCGGACAGGAAGCGGTCGAGCAGCCGCAGGAACCGGTCGTGGTGATCGCGCAGTTCGCGGTCGGTGTACCGGTTCGGGTTGGCCTCGAAGTCGATGCGGGTGCTGCGCCCAACCACGCTCGGGTAGATGTTGATTGACAGATCCTCGACCGGACCGGTCGAGAGCACGTTGAACCGTCCGGTCTCGGCGCCGAGGGTGATCTCGGAATGGAAGTTCATGATGTTGATCGCGGGACCGAAGAACCCGCGGTCCCCGCCGGCGCCGAGGCCCTCCGCGAGGTCGCGTCGGATGTCCTCGTGCCGGTACCGCTGGTGCCGCAGGGCACCCGTCATCTCCAGGCCGGCAGCCGAGATCAGGTCACCGACGGTGGTGTCGGGGGTGATCGACATCCGCAGCGGGACGACGTTGGACACCATGCCACCGGACCTGCGCAGCACGGCGGTGGTCCGGGCCGACACCGGCAGGCTCAGCACCACGTCGGTGGCGCCGGTCATGCGCGCGAGGTAGGCGGCCAGCGCGGCGACCGTGATCGCGGTGTCGGCGGACCCGTGCCGGGTCGCCGCCTCCTGGAGCGCCGTCAGGGTCGGGGCGGGCAGTGCCCCGCCCGCCAGTCGCGAGCGGGCGTCGACGGCCCCGGGGCGCGCGGACAGGCTCAGCGGCGACGGCAGGTCCGCCGACCGCGCGAGCCAGTACTCGCGGTCGGTGTGGAACCGGGTCGACTCGCGGTAGCGGTCCTCGGCGTCGGTGACCGCCGTCAGCGCCCCGGCCACCGAGGGCGCCACGTCCCGGCCGAGGACCGCCGCGGTGTACAGCTCCGCCATCCGGGTCATGAACGTGACGGCACCGAACCCGTCGAGCGCGATGTGGTGGATCGCGAAGTACCAGTAGTAGTGCCGGTCCCCCACCTGCAGCACCGCGCCGCGGAGCAGCCGGTCGGTGAGCAGGTCCATCGGGGCGGAGTGGTCCTGCCGCATCCAGGAGACGGCCGCGGCATGCGGGTCGGCCTCGCCCCGCAGATCGCGGTATGGCAGCTCGTCGTCGAGCGTCTCGTCGACGACCTGGAACGGCTCCGCATCGACTTCGACGATCCGCAGCAGGGGGGTGCCGAACTCGCGGGCGACGATCCGGCCGACGTGTCGCATCACCTCGACGTCGAAGTCGCCCTCGATCTCGATGTACTGGGCGATCGTGACCGGGACGTCCGGGACGAGGTGCTGGGCGAACCACATGCCGCGCTGCGCGGCCGAGAGCGGGAACGGCTCAGCGGGGGCGCCGACGACCACCGGGAAGCGGGCAGCAGGGGACTCCGACGGATTCAGCACAAAAACCCCTTCGTACGACGCGCTCCGACGCGGAGCTGTTGCGCGTTGACGAAGCGGAGCTGTTCCGGGCCATCGGCCGCTCCGAGCAGGAACGATCCGATGATCCGGGGAAATCCTTGAGCGCCGACAATACAACGCGCACCCGCATCATGTTCACGAATCGAAACCGCTTCGCGCTGGTCTTCGTGATCGTGGCGTGCTATGACCCGGCGCTGCCCGTTTCGACCGGTTTCGCGGCGGTCCTGGCGAACTCAGCTCTCGAGCTTGTACCCGAGCCCCCGCACGGTGACCAGGTGCTCCGGCTTGGCCGGGTTCTCCTCGATCTTCGACCGCAACCGCTTGACGTGCACGTCGAGGGTCTTGGTGTCGCCGACGTAGTCGGCGCCCCACACCCGGTCGATCAGCTGGCCGCGGGTCAGGACCCGCCCCGAGTTGCGCAGCAGGTACTCGAGCAGGTCGAACTCCTTGAGCGGCAAGGTCACCGGAACACCGCCCACCTGCACCGTGTGCCGTTCGACATCCATCCGGATCGGTCCCGCCTCGAGCACCCCGTCGTCGACCCCCGATTCGGCCTCGGTGTCGGCGCCGCGGCGCAGCACCGCACGGATCCGGGCGATCAGCTCCCGAGCCGAGTACGGCTTGGTGACATAGTCGTCCGCGCCGAGTTCGAGCCCGACCACCTTGTCGATCTCGCTGTCCCGCGCGGTGACCATGATGACCGGGACCCCGGACCGGGCCCGCAGCTGCTTGCACACGTCGGTGCCGCTCATGCCGGGCAGCATCAGGTCGAGCAGCACGATGTCCGCGCCGGAGCGGTCGAACTCCGCGAGCGCCGACGGTCCGTCGCCGACGACCGTCGCCTCGAACCCCTCCCGACGGAGCAGGAAGGCGAGCGGATCGGCCAGCGATTCCTCGTCCTCCACGATCAGCACGTTCGTCACCGGTTGGCCTCCATACTGGATGTGCCCTGACGGGCGGGGTTCGGTGCGCCCGGATGGGCGCGGTCTGAGTGAGTGGTCGGCACCGGGGTTCCAGGTGTGCCGGTGGGGGGCCCGAGCGAGTCGGGCGCCGGTGGGTCGTCGGGGGAATCGAGCTCCTCGGCGTGCGCGGGCACGATCAGGGTGAAGGTGGACCCGGTGCCGGGTTTGCTCCACAGGGTGATCGATCCGTTGTGGTTCGCGGCGACGTGTTTGGCGATCGCCAGGCCGAGCCCGGTGCCCCCGGTGGACCGGGATCGGGCCTTGTCCACGCGGAAGAACCGCTCGAATACCCGCTCCTGGTCCTCCTTCGCGATCCCGATGCCGCGGTCGGTGACGGCGATCGCCACGTCACCGCCCCGCAGCGCGCGGCTCACCGACACCGACGACCCCTGCGGCGAGTACGCGATCGCGTTCTCCACCAGGTTCGACAGCGCGGTCACCAGGAGGGTTCGGTCGCCGAGCACCTCGAGGCCGCTCGGGCGGTCGGCGGCGACGGTGATGCCCGCGGTCTCGGCCGTCAGCGCGCTGCGCCGGATCGCCTCGTCGATCACCTCGTCCACCGCGACCGGCTCGAGGTCGGGCAGCTTCTCGGCGCCCTGCAACCGGGACAGCGCGATCAGTTCACCGACCATGTTGCCCAGCCGCCGCGACTCGAGGAGCACCCGCTCCCCGAAGTGCCGCACCGATTCCGGGTCGTCGGCCGATTCCAGGAGGGCCTCGGCCAGCAACCCCATCGCCCCGACCGGGGTCTTCAGTTCGTGGCTGACGTTGGCGACGAAGTCGCGGCGGGTGGCCTCCATCCGCGCGACCTCCGAGTCGTCGTCGGCGAACAGGACGACGAACCGGCGGTCCTGTTCGCTGAGCAGTTGCGCGAGACCCCGCACGGCGATGTGGCCGCGGCCACGGGCCGGGTTCTTGACGCCGAGATCCACCTCGACGGGTTCACCGGTGTCGAGGACCCGGTTGGCGGCCGCCCAGGCGCGCGGCTCGACGGTCCGGTTGTGCACCAGGCCGAGCTCCTCGGCGCGCGGGTTGAACAGGACGACGTCGTGGAATCGGTCGACGACGGCGATGCCGCTCTGGCTGGCGAGCACGATCAGGTCGAGGACCTGGGACATCGTCAGGCCCGCCCGCTCGGCCTCCCGCCTGCTGAAGCGCGCCCGCAGTCGCGGGACGAGCACCCCGCCGACCAGATATCCGGCCACCGCGGCGGCGGCGACCAGGGCGACGACCTGAACAACAGTCACGAGTGAATCGTACGGCCGCGAAAAGGTCGGGCGGCGCCGGGTGGCGGCATTTCACTGCACGTCACGGGCCCGAGAGCCGGTGTTTTCCGGCTGTTCACCTGGCGTTCGACCCGGGCCCGCGGGCAACACGCGGGCCCGGGTCGCGTCACGGTGATGACTACTTCGCGCCCTGGTTGGCGACGGCGGCGGCGCCCGCCGCGGCGGCCTCCGGGTCGAGGTAGGTGCCACCCGGGTTGAGCGGCTTCAGGTTCTCGTCGAGGTCGTAGCGCAGCGGGATCCCGGTCGGGATGTTCAGCGCGGCGATGTCCTCGTCGGAGATGCCGTCGAGGTGCTTGACCAGCGCGCGCAGCGAGTTTCCGTGCGCCGCGACCAGCACGTTCTTGCCGGCGAGCAGCTCACGGGAGATGGTGTCCTCCCAGTACGGGATCAGCCGCTTGACGACGTCGAGGAGGCATTCGGTCAGCGGCGCCTGCTCGAGGTGCGCGTACCGGGGGTCGGCGTCCTGGCTGTACTCGCTGCCCGCGTCGATCGGCGGCGGCGGGGTGTCGTAGCTGCGACGCCACAGCATGAACTGCTCGTCGCCGTACTCGGCCTTGGTCTGCGCCTTGTTCTTGCCCTGCAGCGCGCCGTAGTGCCGCTCGTTCAGGCGCCAGTCCCGCACCACGGGGATCCAGTGCCGGTCGGCGGCGTCGAGGGCGATGTTCGCGGTGCTGATCGCGCGGCGCAGCAGCGAGGTGTAGAGGACGTCGGGCAGCAGGTCGTGCTCCCGGAGGAGCTGGCCGGCGCGCTTGCCCTCGGCGATGCCCTTGTCCGTGAGCGGGACGTCCACCCACCCGGTGAACAGGTTCATCGCGTTCCATTCGCTCTCGCCGTGGCGGAGCAGCACAAGGGTTCCGGTACTCATGTGCCCATCCTGGCATGTGGACCGCGGGTGGTGAGCAGGCCACCGCGTCGCTCCGATCACGCCGTCGGCGGGTCGCGCCCCCGAACCGTCCCGGCTGTGAGATACCTGACATGTGGCAACAGCCGTTGTCACAATCTCGCAGTGTCCCAACCGGGGGTGTGGCATGCGCGAACGGCAGGTAGGCACACGAAGCAATCGGGGCGTCACGCGGCGGGCGGTGCTGGCCGGGGTGGCGGGGGCCGGGGTCCTGGCCACCACCCGGGCGACGACGGCCCGGTCCGCCCCACCACCGCGCCCCGCCGGGCGGACGGTCGCGGTATTCGGCGGCGGCATGGCCGGCCTGACCGCCGCCCACGAGCTCGCCGAGCGCGGCTTCGACGTCACGGTGCACGAGCCGACCGCGCTCGGCGGCAAGGCCCGCAGCATCACCGCACCGGGGACCGGCACCGGCGGTCGCGGCGATCTGCCCGGCGAGCACGGATTCCGCTTCTTTCCCGGCTTCTACCAGCACATTCCGGACACGATGCAACGAATCCCGGTACCCGGCAACGCGAACGGGGTCTTCGACAATCTCGTCGCCGCGGGCGGACTACGGATGTCGATACCCGGTGGACCGGACCTGATGTCGCCGAGCCCCGCCGCACCGGTGCGCCTGGACATGTACGACGCGACGACCCTGCAGGACTCGCTCGGGGCGATGTTCAACCTCGGCACGGCGGTGCCGCCCGCCGAGATGCAGGTCTTCCTCCGGAAGCTGGTGATGTTCCTGACCAGCAGCATCGAACGCAGGGACAGCGAATGGGAGCACGCCACCTGGGCGCAGACGCTCGAAGCGGACGGCAAGTCGGAGGCGTACCAGTCGGTGCTGGTGTCCGCGCTGACCCGGCAACTCGTCGCCGCGCGGCCGGATCGCGCGTCCACCCGGACCATCGGCCGGATCGGGCAGGCGTTCGTCCTCAACGCCGCGGGCCTCGTCCCCGAGTACGGGCACCTCGACCGCCTGCTCAACGGCCCGACCAACGAGGCCTGGATCGACCCGTGGGCGGACCTGCTGCGCGGCATGGGCGTGCGGTTCGAGATGGGATCGCGGGTGGTCGCGCTCGACGTCGACGGCGGCCGGATCACCGGAGCCACGGCGGCCGACGCGGCAGGGAACCGGTCCCGGGTCGAGGCCGACTGGTACGTGCTCGCGGTCCCCGTCGAGCGGGCCGTCGACCTGCTGACCCCGCAACTGCTCGCGGCCGACCCCGCCCTCGCCGGACTGCGGGAACTGGCGGTGGACTGGATGGTCGGCATCCAGTACTTCCTGCGCAGGCCGACCCCGATCGTGGACGGGCACGTCGCCTACCTGGGCTCGCCGTGGGCGCTGACCTCGATCAGCCAGGCGCAGTTCTGGCCGGGCGACTTCGCCGCCCGCTACGGCGACGGCACCGTCCACGACTGCCTGTCCGTCGACATCTCCAACTGGGACGCCCCCGGCATCCTGTTCGGCAAGACCGCCAAGCAGTGCACCCGCGAGGAGATCGCGAAGGAGACGTGGGCACAGCTGCGGCAATGCCTCGACGACGGACCCCGGCCGGTGCTGCGGGACGAGGACCTCGCGCACTGGTTCCTCGACCCCGGCGTCTCGTGGAACTCCGCGCTCGGCGCCAACACCAACGCCACGCCGCTGCTGGTGAACACGGCCGGATCGCTGCGACACCGACCGGAGGCCAGGACCGCGATCGGCAACCTGTTCCTCGCGGGCGACTACGTGCGCACCGACATCGACCTCGCGACGATGGAATCGGCGAACGAGTCGGCGCGGGCCGCCGTCAACGCGCTGCTCGATGCGGCGGGCTCCCCCGCCCCGCCGTGTCGCATGTACCGGCTGCACGAGCCGCCGGAACTGGCCCCGTTGCGCGCCATCGACGCGCAGCGCCACGCCGCAGGCCTGCCGCACCTCCTGCACGCCTGATCGGGGCGGCGCAGACTGAGCCGATGGGCACCTGGGTGCTGCACGTCGACCTCGACCAGTTCGTCGCGGCCGTCGAGGTGCTGCGCCGCCCGGAGCTGCGTGGGCGGCCGGTCGTGGTCGGCGGGCGAGGCGACCCCACCGAACGCGGGGTCGTCTCCACCGCCTCCTACGAGGCGCGCGAGTACGGGGTCGGGTCCGGGATGCCGCTGCGGGTCGCGGCCCGCAAACTGGCCGAGGTGCCGGACGCCGTGTTCCTTCCGGTGGACGCCGACGCATACACGGCGGCGTCGGAGACGGTCATGGCGACGTTGCGCGCGCTCGACGTGGTGGTGCAGGTGCTCGGCTGGGACGAGGCGTTCCTCGGCGCCGAGACCGATGACCCGGAGGCCCTGGCCCGTCGGGTGCAGCACGCCGTGCTCGCGGCGTCGGCGTTGCACTGCTCGGTCGGGATCGGCGACAACACGCTGCGGGCCAAGATCGCGACCGGCTTCGGTAAACCCCGCGGGATGTTCCGGCTGACCGCGGACAACTGGTTCACGGTGATGGGCGACCGGGACACCTCCGCGCTGTGGGGCATCGGCACGAAGACCGCGAAAAAGCTTGCCGCGCTGGGTGTTCACACGGTGCGGGAGCTCGCCGACGCCGACGAGGTTCGGCTCGCCGACGCGCTGGGCCCGACCACCGGACCGTGGCTGGCCCGGCTGGGCCGCGGGCGCGGCTCGACCCGGGTCAGCGACGAGCCGTACATCGCTCGCGGGCACGGCAGGGAGACCACGTTCCAGCACAATCTCGCGGACCGCGCCGACATCGAGGACGCGGTCCGCACCCTGGCCCGGCGGGTGGCGGGCGACGTCCGGGCCGAGGGGCGTCCCGCGACCCGGGTGACGCTCAAGGTGCGCTATGCCCCTTTCGAGACGCACACCAGCTCGCGGGCCCTGCCCGAGCCGACCTTCGACGTTCCGACGATCACCGATGCCGCGCTCGCCCTGACCGAGCGCCTCGATCCGTCCCGCGCGATCCGGCTGCTGGGCATCCGCCTCGACATGACCCCTCCCCGGTGACGGCCGCGAGTTGATTGTTTCCCACCGATTCCGCCCGAATCAGCATCAAAACAAACAGCTCGCGCCGCGGGACGGCGCGAGGCTAGGTTCATCGCGTGGCCACACCGATGAACCCCACCCACGTCCCCGACCCCGCGTCCTTCCTCGCCGGGGACGCGATCGTCGAGATCGACCACCCCGCGGTGCTGGCGCTCGGCGACACCCTCCTGGCGCGGTCCACCGACGAGGTCGACTTCGCGCGCCGGGCGTTCGAATGGGTGCGCGACGAGGTCGCGCACTCGTACGACGCGCAGGATCCCCGCGTCACGCTGCTGGCGTCGGAGGTCCTCGCGCAGCGGGTCGGCCTCTGCTACGCCAAGTCGCACCTGCTCGCGGCGGTGCTGCGCGGCAAGGGCGTCCCGACCGCGCTGTGCTATCAGCGCCTCGCGCACGGCGACGGGCACGTCCTGCACGGTCTCGTCGCGGTGCACCTCGGCGGTGCGTGGCATCGGCAGGATCCGCGGGGGAATCGGGAGGACATCTCCGCCGAATTCTCCGTCGACGGGGAACGACTCGCGTGGACGGTCGACCCGACGCTCGGCGAGATCGACTACCCGACGTTCCACCTCGCGCCGGCCGGGGTCGTGGTCGAGGCCCTGCAGCGGACCACCGACGTGCTGTCGATCTACGACGTCGGGCTGCCGTCCGCACTGGCCTGAATGCCGCGAGTCAGTACTTGTAGAAGCCCTCACCGGTGGCGACCCCGAGCTTGCCCTTGTCGATGTAGTTCTCCTTGATGTACTGCGCGAACCGCTGCTGACCGGGCCCGCCCGCCATCGAGATGTTGTATGCGGTGTTCAGGCCGACGACGTCGTAGATCTCGAACGGGCCCGCGGGGGCTCCGGTGCCGATCTTCCAGGTCTTGTCGACCATCTCGGGCTCGGCGATGCCGTCGACGACGAGCTGGCCCGCGGCGGACAGGAACGGCACCAGCAGCGAGTTCAGCAGGTAGCCCGCCTTCTCCTTCTTCATCTCGATCGGCACCATCCCGATCGAGGACGCGAAGTCGGCGACCCGGCGGTACACCTCGGGATCGGTCTCGGTGGTGCCCATCACCTCTGCGGTGTTGTGCGCCCACACCCGGTTGGCGAAGTGCAGCGCGAGGAATTTCGCGGGCCTGCCGGTGAACGCCATCAGGTCGCTCGGCAGCAGCGTCGAGGAGTTGGTCGCGAAGATCGTCTTCTCGGGGGCCACCTCGCCGAGCCGGGTGTAGGTGTCGCGCTTGATGTCGATGTTCTCCGGAATCGCCTCGATCACCAGGTCGGCGTCGGCGACTGCCGCCGCCAGGTCCGCGGAGTAGGTGATCCGGCCCAGCGCGGCGTCGGCCTTGCCGTCGGCTGCGCCGTCGACCTCGGCGCGGTAGGTGTCGGCCAGGCCCGCGAACCGGGACTTCGCGGTCTCCAGAATGTCGTCATTGATGTCGTAGGCGACGACGTCGACGCCGTGATAGGCGGTCTGGTAGGCGATCTGGGAGCCGAGGACGCCTGTCCCCAGCACGGTGACCTTGGTGATGGCGGTCATCTGACCCTTCCTTTCGGGTGCGGTGTCAATCCTGTTGGGCGCGAGCGCGATGGCCCGCGACGATCATGTTCACCTGGCGACGCAGTGCGCCGGAGGCGACGCCGGGCGTGTCCGCTCGGACGACGGGTTGCGCGATCTCCATGTGCAGGACCGCGAAGACGGCGCGCGCGGCGGCGACGGTGTCGTCGTCGTGCCGCCCACCCCCGGCGAGGCAGTCGGCGATCGACGCCTCGAGCCGGGTGACGATCTGCAGGCCAGCGCGGCGGAACGGGGCGTCCGGCGGACCGAACAGCAGGTCCCGCTCGTACGCGACGATGTTCTCGTCGTGGTCGCGGCCGGAGTAGATGACCGGCGCGATCAGCGTCAGCACCCGCTCGACCGGATCCGCGATCCCGGCCGCGTCCGCCTCGCCCCGGGTGACGGCGGCGGCGAACACCTCGTTGTGGACCATCAGCAGCAGTTCGGCCTTCGACGCCGCGTACCGGAACAGGGTGCCGTGCGCGATGTCGGCGCGGTCCGCAACCTGCTGTGTCGTCACGGCCTCGTAGCCGCGCTCGGCGAACAGCTCCTGCGCGGCAAGGCGAATCCGGGTCTGCTTCTCGGCCTTGCCGCGTTCGCGCCGACCGGCTTCCATCGAATCCACCTCCCGAACTTCACTCATTAATGAGTGTACTCCGTTTTGTGGTTCCACACCTCGGCGTGGTCGACGTCACCCCGCCCCCGTACCGAATGGGGCTTTCGGTCACTTGATGTGACCGAAAGCCCCATTCGGTACCGCGCACGCGACGACAGCGCACATGCCTATCCGCGCGCCTCCCCGGCACGCAGATCCTTGCGCAGGATCTTGCCCGCACTGGACTTCGGGACGGTGTCGATGAACTGCACCCGGCGCACCTTCTTGTGCGGCGACACCCGCTCGGCAACGAACGCCATCACCTCGTCCGCGGTCAGCTCGGCGCCGGCCTGCAGCACGACGAACGCCTTCGGCACCTCCTCGCCCTCGGCGTCGCGCACGCCGATCACCGCGGCGTCCGCGATCTGCGGGTGGGTGAGCAGCAGCGACTCCAGCTCGGCGGGCGGCACCTGGTAGCCCTTGTACTTGATGAGCTCCTTGAGCCGGTCCACGATGTACACGTTCAGGTCCGCGTCGACGACCGCGACGTCCCCGGTGTGCAGGTAGCCATCGGCGTCGAGCGTCTCCGCGGTCGCCGCGTCGTTGTTCAGGTAGCCGAGCATCACGTTCGGGCCCTTGACCCACAGCTCGCCGGGCTCGCTGCGCCCCTCGGCGGGGACGGCGATCTCGGCGCCCGTTGCCGGGTCGACGATCTTGTTCTCGGTGTTGGGCAGCGGCTTGCCGATCGAGCTCAGCGACACCTCCAGCTCGTCGACCCCGATGATGTGGCTGACCGGGCTGAGCTCGCTCATCCCGTACCCCTGCAGCACCCGCGTCCCGAGCCGCGCCGCGACCGCGTTGCCGAGTTCCTCGTCGAGGGACGCCGCCCCGGAGACGATGGTGCGCACGCTGGACAGGTCGTGCTCGTCGACCATCGGGTGCTTGGCCAGTGCCAGCGCGACCGGCGGGGCGACGAACACGAAGGTGCACTTCTTCCCGGACACGAGAGTCAGGAACTTCGACAGGTCAAACTTCGCCATCGTGACGAGACTGGCGCGCTGGTACAGCGACAGGTTCAGCAGCACGGTCAGGCCGTAGATGTGGAAGAACGGCAGCACCGCGAGCACCCGGTCGTCGGCGCGGACCGGGACGGGCAACCCGACCTGGCAGACGTTCGCGACCAGGTTGCGATGGGACAGCTCGACGCCCTTGGGGTTGCCGGTGGTGCCGGACGAGTACGGCAGCACCGCGACCTGGGTGGCGGGGTCGAAGGCGACGGTCGGTGCGGACGCATCCTCGGCGATCAGGTCCGCCAGCGACAGGTGCCCCTCGGCGCCGTCGAGGACGATGACCCGCTCGGCGGGGATGCCGACCTGCTCGGCCGCCGTGACCGCCTGCGCCAGCATCGGCGAGACCGTGAACAGCGCCTTGGCGCCGGAGTCCTTCAGCTGCTTGGCGATGTCGGCCGCGGTGTAGAGCGCGTTGATCGTGGTCGCGGTGCCGCCGCCACGCAGAATGCCATGGAAGGCGACCGCGAACTCGGGCGAGTTCGGCGAGTGCAGGCCGACGACGTCGCCGACGCTCAGGCCGCGGGCCGCGAGCGCGCCGGCGACGGCGTTGATCTTCGCGATCAGCGTCCGGTAGTCGGTTTCCTCGCCGGTGGCGCCGTCGATCAGCGCAACCCGGCCCAGGTCCTGTTCGGTGATCGACCCGAACAGGAAGTCGTAGAGACCGAGGTTCGGGATGTCCACATCGGGGTACGGGCTGGTGAAGCTCACGGAAGCACTCCTCATCCGGGCGGCGAAACTAAGCGCTCGCTCATGTTCCCCGAACCTACCCCGACGCACCCCGGTCCGCGACGCCAGGCGTGCCCGCACCGGGCCATGGCGCGCCGCCGCCCTCGACGCCGCCACCCTCGACGAGGTGCCGGAACGGCTCCAGATTCTTCAGCGACTCCCCGCGCGAGACACGCCACTCCCATTCCCGCCGAATCGAACTCGCGAACCCGTGCTCGAGCAGGATGTTGAAGTCGCCGTCCGCCGCCTCGAGCACCTGCCCGAGGACCCGGTCGAGCTCGTCGCCGGTGACCGCGTGGGTGCTGATCCGGCCGACGAGGTAGATGTCCCCGATCTTGTCGATCGTGTAGTGCACCCCGTACAGGCGGCGGTTGCGGCGCAGCAGGTACTTGTAGACGCCCTCGAAGTTCTCGTCCGGTTTGCGGCACACGAACGCCTCGACCCGCACCCCGTGGTTGCCGACGGTGAGCAGGCAGCTCGTCTTGAGCTTGTGCTCCCCCGGCAGCTCGACGACGAACTGGTGGGGCGCGGGCCGCGAAAACTCGAGGTCGCGGTCGGTCAGGGCCGCCTCGATCAGGGTCGCCGTCTCGTTCACCGCAGTGCTCATGCGCGTACTCCTCCCCGCCGGCGCAGTTTCCACAGGCCGCGGCCGCGCCGCTGGGTGAGGTCGCCGCTGCGCCGATAACCGGCGACCGCCCGGTGATAGCTGTCGAGCAGTCCGTCCGCGGTGTGCTCCCACGAGAAGTTCGCCGCGTGCACCGGCGCGTTCCGCGCGAACGACGCCCGCAGCGCGTCGTCGACCAGCACGGTCCGCAGCGCGTCCGCCCAGTCCCCGGTGTCGTGGCCGGGCACCAGCAGCCCGCTGTGGCCGCTGCGCACGGCGACGCCGAGCCCGCCGACATCGGCCGCGACGACCGGCGTCCCGCTGGCCTGCGCCTCGAGCGCGACCAGGCCGAACGACTCGGAGTAGCTCGGGACCGCGACGACGTCCGACGCCCGGTACACCTGCACCAGGCGGTCCGGCGGCTGCGGCGGCAGGAACGTGACCCGCGCGGAAATGCCGAGCTCGGCGGCCAGGTCGATCAGCGAGTCCGGGCGCTCGAGTCCACTGCCGGACGGCCCACCGACCACCAGCACCCGCACCGGAAGGCCGGGCTCACGCCGGTGCAGTTCCGCTGCGGCCCGCAGCAGCACGTCCGGCGCCTTCAGCGGCTGGATGCGGCCGACGAACGTGACGATCAGCTCGGCGGGGTCGAGGCCGAGTTCGGTGCGGGCGGCGGCGCGGTCCCCCGGCCGGTACCGGCCGAGGTCGGCGCCCGGCGCGACGACGTCGATGCGGTCGCGCTCGGCGCCGTAGATGTCGACGAGCTGCCCCGCCTCCTCGGCGGTGTTGGTGATCAGCCGGTCCGCCTCCGCGACCACCTGCTGCTCACCGATCTGCCGGGCCGCCGGTTCCGGGGTGTCGCCGTCCGCGAGGGACGCGTTCTTCACCGCAGCGAGGGTGTGGGCGGTGTGCACCTGCGGCACCCCCCAGCGGTCCCTGGCCAGCCAGCCGACCTGCCCGGACAGCCAGTAGTGGGAATGGATCAGGTCGTAGTACCCGGGTTCGTGGTGCGCCTCCTCGCGCAGCACGCCAGCGGTGAACGCGCACAGCTGGGTCGGCAGGTCGTGCTTGTCGAGACCCTCGAACGGCCCGGCGACGACATTGCGGACCAGCACGCCGGGCGCCGCCTCCACGACCGGCGCGTCCGCCGACGACGTGGCCCTGGTGAAGATCTCCACCTCGATGCCGCGGCGCGCGAGTTGCAGCGCGCTCTGCAGCACGTAGACGTTCATGCCGCCCGCGTCCCCGGTGCCCGGCTGCGCCAACGGCGAGGTGTGCACCGACAGGACGGCCACCCGTCGAAGTCGATGATTCTGTGCTGGCGTCACGACTCCATCTTGCCCTGTCCCCGCCGACGCCCCGCATCGCACCGCGCGAAGGCTCATCCCCCACGGGTGAAGCACCGTCCCCTTTCCGGTGCCACTGTCGGGTCACGAGGCATCGGCCGTCCAGGCGGTGCCCGGTGTCGCCAAGTAGACCGATCGCTCCGTCCGGTGCAGTCCGCGACGAGCCCGGTCCCGTGGAAGGAGAGCCATGACGGATACCGTGTCGGCAAGCGTGAAGGCCCAGCACGACGACGCACAGCAGCGGTTGCCGTTCGGCGACGAGCAGGACTTCGAGGACGCGAGACGCGGCTTCATTGCGGCGCTCGACCCGGGCGTGGTGAAGAACGACGCCGGCAAGGTTGTCTGGGACAGCGACGCCTTCGGCTTCCTGAACGAGCAGTGCCCGGACACGGTGCACCCGAGCCTGTGGCGGCAGTCGAAACTGTGCGCCATGCAGGGCCTGTTCGAGGTGACCAACGGGATCTATCAGATCCGCGGCCTCGACCTGTCGAACATGACCCTCGTCGAGGGCGACACCGGCGTGATCGTGATCGACCCGTTGATCTCCGCGGAAACCGCCGCCGCCGGGTTGGCGCTGTACCGCGAGCATCGCGGCGATCGACCGGTCACCGGGGTCATCTACACGCACTGCCACATCGACCACTTCGGCGGCGTCAAGGGGGTTACCACCCAGGAGGACGTCGATGCGGGCCGTTGCCCCGTGCTTGCGCCCGCGGGCTTCGTCGAGCACGCGGTCGCCGAGAACGTGTACGCGGGCGCCGCGATGGCGCGCCGATCGGCCTACATGTACGGGGCCGCGCTGCCGCGCGGGCCGCATGGCGCGGTCGGGGCAGGACTCGGACCCACCAACTCGACGGGTACCCCGACGCTGATCGCCCCGACCCTCGACATCACGCACACCGGTCAGACCGAGACCGTCGACGGTGTCCGCATCGAGTTCCAGATGACGCCGGGCACCGAGGCGCCTTCGGAGATGAACTTCCACTTTCCGGATCATCGGGCGCTGTGCATGGCGGAGAACGCCACCCACACGCTGCACAACCTGCTGACGCTGCGCGGCGCGCTGGTGCGTGATCCGCACATTTGGTCGAAGTACCTGACCGAGTCGATCAACAAGTACGCGGCCCGCACCGACGTGGTCTTCGCGTCGCATCACTGGCCGACGTGGGGCACCGAGCGGCTGACCGAGTTCCTTTCCGTGCAGCGCGACCTCTACGGCTATCTGCACGACCAGACGCTGCGTGCAATCAACAAGGGCTCCACGGGGATCGAGTTCGCCGAGGATATCCAGCTGCCGCCCGCGATCGAGCAGTCCTGGCATACGCACGGCTACTACGGGTCGGTCAGCCACAACGTCAAGGCGATCTACCAGCGCTACATGGGTTGGTTCGAGGGCAACCCGGCGACCCTCTGGGAGCACCCCCCGGTCGAGTCCGCGAAGCGCCACGTCGAGTTCATGGGCGGCGCGCAGACGGTCCTGGAGAAGGCACGACAGTCGTTCGCCGAGGGCGACTTCCGCTGGGTCGCGCAGGTGCTCAACTACGTGATCTTCGCCGACCCGACCAACGCCGAGGCCACCGCCCTGCAGGCAGACACCCTTGAGCAGCTCGGCTTCGGCTCGGAAAACGGGACCTGGCGCAACTTCTTCCTGATGGGCGCCTACGAGCTCCGCAACGGCGGAATCGGAACCCCACTCGCCACGAACTCCCCGGACATCGCGGGCGCGCTGACCGTCGAGCAGCTGTTCGACGCCATCGCGCTCCGGCTCGACGGTCCGCGATCCTGGGATGCCGACATCACGATCGACTGGCGGGTCACGGACGCCGACCTCGTGCACCGCAGCCGGCTGCGCAACGGGGTGTTGGTGCACTTCGACGTCGACGGCGAGGTGCCCGCGCCCGACGCCACGTTCACCATCAGCAATGCGGACCTGCATCGCCTCCTGCTCGGCGGGGCGGACCTGAGCGAGCAAATCGCAAGCGGCAGCGTGGCGGTCGAGGGAGACGCCGCGAAGCTGGCCACGTTGGTCGGCTACCTCGACGGACCCGACCCCGATTTCGCCATCGTCACACCGTAATCGCCCGGACCAACTCGGTGAGGCCCTCCCGAAGGAAGGGCCTCACCGCTCGGTCCTGATCGGTTTGCTCACGACGGGAGTGCCTCACATGCGTGTCCTCGTTCTCGGCGGTGACGGGTTCTGCGGCTGGCCGAGTGCCCTGCACCTGTCCGCGCACGGCCACCACGTCACGATCGTCGACAGCGGGGTGCGGCGCCGGATCGATGATGAGCTCGGGGTGCAGTCACTGACCCCGATCCGTCCGCTCGCCGAACGGGTTCGGGCCTGGCACGAGGTCACCGGCAACACCATCGGCACCGTCGCCCTCGATCTGGCCCGCGACTACGACGAGCTGGTCGACCTGCTGACGACCGAACGTCCCGACGCCGTCGTCCATTTCGCCGAGCAGCGGGCCGCCCCGTACTCGATGAAGTCGCCCAGCCACAAGCGGTACACGATCGACAACAATCTGAACGGGACGCACAACCTGCTCGCGGCGGTGGTGCAGACCGGACTCGACGCGCATGTGGTGCACCTGGGCACGATGGGCGTGTACGGCTACGAATCGGTGCCCGTCGACCTGCCGGAGGGCTATTTGACGGTGACCTATCCGGACCGCAACGGCGATCCGCACACCAGGGACATCCTCTATCCCACCCAGCCGGGCAGCGTCTACCACCTGACCAAGTCGTTGGACCAGTTGCTGTTTCAGTTCTATGCCCGCAACGACGGCGTCCGGATCACCGACCTGCACCAGGGCATCGTCTGGGGAACCCAGACCGACGACACCGCCCGCGACGGACGCCTGATCAACCGGTTCGACTACGACGGCGACTACGGCACCGTCCTCAACCGGTTCCTGGTGCAGGCCGCGGTCGGGCATCCGTTGACCGTGCACGGGACCGGCGGCCAGACGCGGGCGTTCATCAACATCCGGGACACCGTCCGCTGCATCCGGTTGGCCGTCGAGTCCGGCTCCGAGGTGTCCGCGTCGCGGGTCCGGGTGATGAACCAGGTCACCGAGACCCATCGGGTAGCGGACCTGGCCGAGTTGGTCGCGGCGACAACCGGGGCGACCGTCGCGTACCTGCCGAATCCGCGGGCGGAGGCCGACGAGAACGACCTCGACGCCCGCAACGATCAGCTGCTCGGCCTTGGCCTGACCCCGACCCGGCTCGCGACCGGACTGCTCACCGAGTCGGTGGACATCGCGCAGAAGTACGCCACCCGGGTCGACACGTCCCGCATCCCGTGCACCTCCGCGTGGAACGACACTCGCAGGGCCGCAACGGGAGAACCCAGCATCGGGCGACGATGACCACCGAGCCTGGCGACGGATCGACGCTGCGGCGGGAAGGACGACGATGAGCAACGACGGCGAGGACACCGGCGGATCGGGCACGTCAGACCACGACAGCAGCGACCGGGACCGGCCGGGCGGGGCGAGCCCCGACGACACCGGACGCTACTTCAAGGGCGAAAAGGGGCGCACCGTCCCGAGATCGGCGTGGTGGGTGCTCGGTGTCGCCCTGGTCCTGCTGGCCGGCTTCATCGTGGTGCGGCCGTCGTGGTTCACCAAGGACGTCGACGACACCAGTCTCGAGGTTCCACCCGAACGCCACTTCGCGAAGACCCTCGCCGGCTCCGGTCACGCCGACGGGGTCTGGCTGACCGACGACTCCCCGTCGACGAGCTATCTGGTGACCCTGCCCGCGGATTCGGGGCGCGACGAGACCCGGCTGCACCTGACCGGGTCCACGCAGGTCGCCGCCGACAGCACCGTCTTCCTGGTGGTGAGCATGGACGGCCAGCAGGTGTCCAAGACGCAACTCGCCACCGGCGACAACCCCCTCGACACCTTCGTCGACGTCCCCGACCAGGCGGCGGGCGACGGCCGGGTCCGCGTTCAGGTGCGGGCCGAGGGCACCCGCCACGACGAGACCTGCACCCCCGATCATTCGGCGGGGATGCAGGTCCACCTCGACCCGGCCAGCGTGCTCGAGGCGGCGCTGGACCAGCCGATCCACACGGTCCGCGATACGGTCGCCTCGTGGGACCGGGCCCTCACCGTCGTCCTCACCGACCGCGGCGATCAATGGCGCACCACGGCAGCATATCTCGGCATGGCATTGACCCGAGCGGGCCACGACGTCAGCTACACGGACAGCCCGCCGGACGGCGACCTGCGCAACACCATCCTGCTCGGCCCGGCCGCCACCCTCACCGAGGCCACCGGATGGCGGCCCGTCGACGGCGACGCGGCCGCCGTCACCGTCGGCCGGATCGACGGCGCACCGGTGCTCGGGCTCGTCGAGCCGCGCGGGGATCTGCTGTCCACCTTCCTCACCGAGCCGACCGTCGCGACGGCCGACTCCGACACCGCCGATCCCCGCGCCGTCACCCCGGCGACGCCCGGCGGCGACCAGGTGCCGCTCGCGTCGCTCGGCGCGGACATGTCGCGGGGCCAGATCACCGAGACCCGGCGCTGGCGGGTCGGATACTCCCTCGCCGACCTCCCCGGTGGCAGGGCGCCGGCCTCCGTGCGGGTCGCGGTGCAGCTGCCCGACTCCCCCGACGACCTGACCTGGCTGTTGAATACCGACCTCAACGGCCGCTTCCTCGGCAGTCAGCGGCTCAACGCGACCGGCGGGGTCGCCACGATCGACCTGCCGCCCGCCGACCAACTGCTCGACAACACGCTGACGCTGACCGTGCAGCGCGACCGCGACCTCGGCGGCTGCAACGTGCGGGTGACGAGTTACCCGATCCAGCTGCGCGGCGAATCGGCGCTGCAGTTGGGCGACGATCCGGGTGCCGGGTTCACCGCGCTGCCGCGCCAGTTGGCGCCGGGGTTCGCGGTCTCTCTCCCCGACGCGACCGAGGCGAACGCCGTCGAGCAGCTCAACGCGGTCACTCCCGTCCTCACCGATTTCGTTCCCGCCCAGTACGATCCGGAGTTCCGGTGGGGCGGCCAGCCGGCGCCGGGGCAGCCGTTCATCCTGGTCGGGGACAGTCCCGACGTGGCGCCGCCGGTGCGCCTGGCGGACGGCCGCATCGTCGCGGGCCCGGACCCGACGCCGCTGGACATTTCGGCGTTCGACACCGGCCTGGTCGTCGAGACCGCGACCGGCACCGGCGGCGCCCCCGGACTGGTGGTCCAGTACGCGGGCGACGCCGGGGCCGTCCGGCTGCCCGACTTCGGCCGCGAGTCCGCGCAGATCGTGACCTCGCAGGGCGCCATCGTGGTCAACCCGGACGGCACGATCGCCCCGACCACCCCGGTCCGCCGCGACGCTCCACGATGACCGGGGTGGCACGCCCCAAGGGCGGGGCGATCACCGACCACTTCCGGTCCGTCGACAGCGCCCCGAAGGGCTACGCCGTCGACCGGCCCGCCAGCGCGGCCAACGGATTCCTGATCACGTTCGCGGCGCTCGGCATCCTCGTCATGTGCCTGCGGACCCTGCTGGTCCACACCGTCGACCGGGACCTGCCGCGTGATCTCATCTTCTTCGCGGGCGCCGGGGGGGACGTGGTGTTCCCGCTGCGCATGTTCCTGGTCGTCTTCTTCGTCACCTACGCGGCGTTCGCCTACTCGAACCGCTGGCGGCGGTTGTTCATCGGCGCCGCGCTGCTGGGGAAGTTCGCGGTGTTCTGCACCGTCGTCGACGTCGGCGCCTGGGTGCTGCACGGTTCCGGGATCGTGTCGATCTCCGCGTTCGCGCTGCAGATGCTGTCCGGTCTGGCGGCGCTGGCCCTGTTCCCGCACACCATTCTTCGGCAGGCGCACCTCCCCGATCCGGGTCCGGTGCCGACCAGCCCCGGCACGCCGCGACGGGCGTTCGCGGTGTGGTTCGGCTGCCTGGCGGCGTCGATTCTGGTGACCGCGGTCGCGCTGCACTTCCTGTCCGCGGTCGTGGACGCGTTGAAGGCGTGGGCGATCCTCGGTGGCATCGGCGCAGGCGTCTTCCTGGTCCAGCAGTTGTTCGCGGCCTCGACCGCGTGGTTCGGGGTCCGCGCCCTCGACCGGTCCCGCCGGGCGGGCGCGGGCCATGTCCCACCGGCGGCGATCCTGGTCCCCGCCCACAACGAGGCGCATAGCATCGGCGCCACCATCGCGTCCGTCGACGCGGCCGCCGCGACCTACCCCGGCCGAATCCATCTCTGCGTGGTGAACAACGCCTCCTCCGACGACACCCATGCGGTCGCCCAGCTGGCGATCGACGGATGCGTCAACATCACCGGCGAGGTGCTCGAATGCCCGACCCCCGGCAAGGCGATCGCGCTGAACATGGGCATCGCGCACCTCACCGAGGAGTTCATCGTCCGCATCGACGCCGACACCGTGATCGGCCCTGGCTGCCTGCAGACCGCGATGACCCACTTCGCCGACCCGAATGTCGGGTCCGTCGGCGGCATTCCGATGCCCGCGGAGGAGCGGACGTGGATCGACAAGGTCCGTCTGGTCGAGGTGTACATGCGGCACGGGTTCTTCCAGGTGTCGCTCGACGGCTATCAGGGGGTCCTCGGCGTCCCCGGCATGTTCACCGTGTACCGGCGCAGCACCCTGGTCGAGGTCGGCGGCATGGTCCAGGGGATGAACGGCGAGGACACCGACATCTGCATGCGGTTGACCGCCGCCGGCTATCACAGCATCTCCGACCCGGTTGCGGTGTACCACAGTGAAACTCCGGCGTCGTACGCCCACCTGCGCGAGCAGCGCACCCGCTGGTTCCGCAGCATCTACCACCTCACCGCACGGAATCGCGCGATCCTGTTCGACCGTCGCTCGATGACCGGCACGTTCGTCCTGCCGTTTCAGCTGGTGAACGCGGCCCGCCGGGCGATGCTCGGTCCGCTGCTGCTGTTCGCGGTGATCGCGGAGGTCTTCTTCCGCGCGACGTTCACCACGATGCAGTGGCAGCCGGTGGTGGCAACGCTGCTCGGCATGTCGCTGTTCGTGACGCTCGGGGTGTGCCTGTACTGGCAGCCGCGGGCGGTCAAATACATCCCGGGCTACCTGTGCTTCCGGGTGCTGCGCAGCTACTTCACGCTGCTCGCGGCCCTCACCCTCGTCTACCCCCCGATGCGTCCGCGGCTGCCCCGCCTGCCCCGCTCCGGGCGCCGTCCGGCCCGGTAACGGTCCTGGCGCCAACGATTGTGGCGCAGTTCACTGTCACGTCTTCCGCCCGAGCGGTGTCCCAGGTATGAGGATCACTCGAGTCGAGGGAGGACGTGGTGGAGATGAACGGCACGAGGCGGGTCGTGGTCGTCGGGGCGGGGTACGCCGGCGTGATGGCCGCCAACCGGATCGCGGCGGGACGCCCGGAGGCGACCGTGACGGTGGTCAACCCGCGGGACGAGTTCGTCGAGCGGGTGCGACTGCACCAGTACGCCGCCGATTCCGGTGACGCCACCGTGCCGCTGGCGGGGGTGCTGCACCCCGACGTCGTGCTGCGGGTGGGCACGGCTGACCGGATCGAGGATCGCCAATTGCTGCTGACCGACGGCGAGGTGATCGATTTCGACCACCTGATCTACGCGGTCGGCAGCAGCACCGGCGGCGGACCCGACGGCGCCGAGCACGCGTTCGCGGTCGGCGACCTGGAGGACGCGGAGCGGCTGCGCACCCGGCTGCGGGATCTCGACGTGGGGGCGTCGGTGGTGGTGATCGGCGGCGGCCTGACCGGCGTCGAGACGGCGGCGGAGATCGCCGAGCAGCGCCCGGACCTGCGGGTGCGGCTGGTGTCGTCCGGCCCGGTCGCGGCGAGCCTGGCGCCGCGGGGTCGCCGCGCCGTCACCCGCGCCCTGGCCCGGCTCGGGGTCCGGATTGGGGAGGGAGCGCGCGCGACCCGGATCGAGGCCGACCGGGTGCTCCTGGACGACGGCACCGAGTGCGCTTCCGCTGTCGCGGTGTGGGCAGGCGAGTTCCGGGTCCCGGACCTGGCGCGGCGCAGCGGGCTCCCGGTCGACACGCAGGGCCGACTGCGCACCGACGGGGCCCTGGTGGTCCCGGGCCACCCGACGATCGTCGGGGTCGGCGACGCGGTCGCACCGCCGGACAGCGTCGCCGGGCACATCCGGATGAGCTGCCAGGCCGCGATCCCGCTCGGCGCGCACGGCGCCGACACCGTGCTCGCCCTCCTCGACGGCCGCGACCCGGAACCGCTGTCGATGGGCTTTCTGCTGCAATGCGTCAGCCTGGGGCGGCGCGCCGGCGTCGTGCAGTTCGTCCGCACCGACGACAGCCCGCGGCGCTGGGCGCTGCGCGGCCGGACCGGCGCGCGCGTGAAGGAGCAGGTCTGCCGGACCACGCTGCGGTGGATCGGACCCGGCGCGGGCGGGTACCGCTGGCTGCGCGGTCCGCGGCGGGCGCGCGCAGAACAGGGGGCGATGGTGTGAGCGCCGTCGACACGTTCACCGAGTACCGGCCGCTGCTGTTCACGGTCGCGTACGAGATCCTCGGCAGCGCGACCGACGCCGACGACGTGCTGCAGGACAGCTACCTGCGCTGGGCGGAGGTGGACCCGGCGACGGTCGGGAATCCGCGCTCCTACCTCGCGCAGATCGTGACCCGGCAGGCGCTGAACCATCTGCGCACCACCGGGCGCCGCCGGGAGGACTATGTCGGGAGTTGGCTTCCGGAGCCGATCCGCACCGAACCCGATGCGACAGAAGACATTCTGCTCGCCGAGTCGGTGTCGATGGCGATGCTGCTGGTACTCGAGACGCTGAGCCCGGACGAGCGGGCGGTGTTCGTGCTGCGCGAGGTGTTCGGCTTCAGCCACGCCGAGGTCGCGGCGGCGGTGGGCCGCTCCGAGACGGCGGTCCGGCAGACCGCGCACCGCGCCCGGGGTCACGTGCAGGCCCGCCGCCGCCGGTTCGCGCCCACGTCGGCGGACGCGCAGGAGGTGGCCGGGAGGTTCCTCGGCGCAGCGATGTCCGGCGACATTCAGGCGTTGATGGACCTGATGTCGCCGGACGTCGTGGAGATTTCGGACGGCGGCGGCAAGGTCAACGCCGCGCGCAGGCCGGTGCTGGGCCGCGAGCGGGTGGCGCAGTTCATGACCGGGCTCGGCCGGATCGGTGTCCCCGGCATCCGCTTCGAGGCCGGGGTGGTCAACTCGGTGCCGTCGGTGCTGATCTACTCCGGCGACGTGCTCGACACCGTCGCGATGATCGAGGTGTCCGACGGGCTGGTGTCCGCGGTGTACCTGGTGCGCAACCCGGACAAGCTCACCTCGGTGGCACGGTCCCGGGCCCTGTCCCGCTGAGCCGAGGCACCGCGTCGGGTCAGAGCGCGTCGATGAACGCGCTCACCTCGGCGACGAACCGGTCCGGGTCCTCGACGAACGGGCCGTGGTTGCATCCCTCCCAGTAGGAGGCGGTGGCGTTCGGGATCAACTCGGCGGCGTGCCTGCCCGCGGCGACGTCGACGACGGTGTCGTCGGTGCCGTGCAGGATCAGCGCCGGGACGTCGAGCCCCGCGAGCAGGTCGTCGTGGCCGATCTCCCGCCCGAACAGCGCCGCCCGCACCCGCGGCGGGGTGGCGAGGCTGGCCCCGAACAGCGCCTGGGAGGCGACGCCGTGCTCCCCCGGGCCGGTGAGTGCGGTCCCGAAACTGCCGAGCGCCCGGATCGCATCCCGGGGTTCCTCGGACAGTGCCGCGGGCAGCGCGGCGCGCATCGCGGGGCCGACGTGGCCACCCCTCTGGCCCCGTCCGATGCTGGTGATCGCGCCGACCAGGATGATGCCGTCGACGGCGCCGGTGCCGTGCTCGGCGAGGTAGTCGGCGATCACCAGGCCGCCGTAGGACCAGCCGAGGAGAACCGTGTTTCTCTCGATCCCCTCGGCTGCGAGGACGGCGGCGACGTCACCCGCCCAGTTCTTCGGGTCGTCGTACCCGGTGTCGGGGGCACCGGAGTAGCCGTGCCCGCGCAGATCCACCGCGATCACCCGGTACTGCTGTTCCAGCGCGGCCAGCACCGCCGGGCCCCAGCAGGTCATCGACTGCGCCCACCCGTGCAGCAGCACCAGCGGTCGGGCCCCGTCCGGTCCGGTCACCCGATAGGCGAGGGTGGTGCCGTCGATGCCGGTAGCTTCGCGAAGTGCCATGGACGCCATTGTGCAACAAACCAGCCGGAACAGGGTTCCGCACATCCGTCCGAACCAGCCCCCCACCCCTGCCTGTGCCCGACCGGGCAACGAGTCTACGTTCCCGACGC
>NZ_JBSGXD010000008.1:40457-106705 GCF_053609225.1 Rhodococcus sp. NPDC054953
AGCACACCGGTTGCTTTTTCTTCTTCTCTGCCTGCCCCGAGATGGGTGGGGGTGTTCTTGTTACTTCCGGCCCCTCCGGAACCCTCCCCCCCCCCCCTTTTCCCCCCCCCTCCCCCCCCTTCCCCCCCCCACGTCGGTCAGACCCGGTCCAGCACCCTTGCCGGTGCCCGCTCGGGCAGCGGATCGACGTCCGCGACGACCGGGTTGATCGAGGGGTCCTCGCCGTCGGCGAACGCCTCCTCGTCGAAGGGACGGCGGCCGCCCAGCACCTCGCGGACCTGCCCGCGGTCAACCGTTTTCGTCCAGGTGCCGATCAGCAGGGTGGCGACGGCGTTGCCGGAGAAGTTCGTCACCGCGCGGGCCTCGGACATGAACCGGTCGATGCCGACGATCAGCCCGACGCCGTCGACCAGGTCCGGTCGGTGGCTCTGCAGGCCGCCCGCGAGGGTGGCGAGCCCGGCGCCGGTGACACCGGCGGCGCCCTTCGACGCGACGATCATGAACACCAGCAGCGACAACTGCTCGGTCAGCGCGAGCGGCTGGTTCAACGCGTCGGCGATGAAGATCGCGGCCATGGTCAGGTAGATCGCGGTGCCGTCCAGGTTGAAGGAGTAGCCGGTGGGCACCACCACACCGACGGTGGTCTTCTGCACACCGAGATGCTCCATCTTCGCGATCAGCCGCGGCAGCGCGGACTCCGACGACGACGTCGCGAAGATCAGCAGGTACTCGCGGGCCAGGTAGCGGACGAGCTTGAAGATCGACACGCCGGCGACCGCGCGCAGGACGCTGCCGAGCACACCGAACACGAACACCAGGCAGGTGAGGTAGAAGCCGAGCATCAGCGCGCCCAGTTGGACGACGGCGCCGAGACCGGTCCGGCCGACGACGTTCGCGATCGCACCGAACGCGCCGATCGGCGCGAGCCACAGGATCATCGACAGGACCTTGAACACCAGCTTCTGCACGTGCCCGATGCCGCGCAGGATCGGCTCACCGGCCGCGCCCATCCCCTGCAGGCCGAAGCCGACGAGCAGCGCGATGAACAGTGCCTGCAGCACGCTGCCGTCGGTCAGCGCGGACAGCATCGACGTCGGGATGATCGAGGCGATGAATCCGGCGGTACCGCCCGCGTCGTGCGCCTTGTCCGCGAGCGCCGCGCCGCTGCCCGCCATGTCGGGGGTCAGGCTCAGACCGGAGCCGGGGTCGAGGAGGTTGCCGACGACCAGGCCGATGCCGAGCGCGACCGTCGACATCCCGATGAAGTAGACCAGCGCGAGGCCCCCGATCCGGCCGACGCTCGCCGCCGCCCGCACCGACCCGATGCCCAGCACGATGGTGCAGAAGATGACCGGACCGATCATCATCTTGATCAGGTCGACGAAGGTGGTGCCGAGGATGCCGAGGGACGTGCCCACCTCCGGCGCCTGCCAGCCGACGAGAACCCCGGCGACGACGGCGACGATGACGCCGATGTACAGCCAGTGGGTGCGGTCCCGGCGTGGCGATGCGGTGGAACTGCTCATGGTGGTTGCCTCACTGTGAGTGCGAATCGGAGGAAACCGACGATCCGCGCCCCGCGCGTGTCCGGTGTCACCTCAGCTTCCGACGAACATCCTGGTGCGGGGGCCGCCGCGGGTGAAGGTTGCGTAACTTGTGTTCAGTCGTGAACGTGCTCACCGCCCCGTCCGCACGCGACAATCGACGGGTGGGGCGACGACGTCGGGAACCGATGAGTGTGGCGCGGCAGCTGCTGATCGTGCAGACGGTGGCGCTCGCCGTCGTCGTCCTCGTCGCGGGCGGGCTGTTCGCGGTCGAGGAGCGACGCGACGCGGATGCCGCGACCCGCCTTGCGGTGACGGACGTGGCCGCGACGACCGCACAGATCCCCGCGGTGGCGGCGGACATCGTCGGACCCGACCCGGTCGGAGCGCTGCAGCCGGTCGCCTCCGCGATCCGCGCGGCGACCGGGGTCGACTTCGTCGTCGTGATGGGCCTCGACGAGATCCGGCTCACCCATCCGCGCCCCGACCGGATCGGGCTGCCGTACACGGGGCACACCGAACCGGCGCGGCAGGGCCGGACGTTCACCGAGACGTACACCGGCAGCCTCGGGCCGTCGATCCGGGCGGTCGCGCCGGTGTACGAGGACACCGGCGCCCTCGTCGGGTTCGTGTCGGTGGGGGTGACCCGGCAGAAGAGCTGGGAGCAGTTCCAGAGCAGCCTGCCCGGCCTCCTCGGCATCGTCGCGATCGGCCTCGCCGTGTCGACGGCGGGCGCCGTCCTGGTCAGCAGGCGCTTGCGGACGCAGACCCTCGGGCTGTCCCCCGATCAGCTGCGCCGACTGTACGAGCAGCACGACGCGGTGCTCCGGGCGATCGGCGAGGGCCTGCTGGTGTTCGGCACCTCCGGGGGTGACGGTCCCCGCGTCGACGTGATCAACGACGAGGCCCGGCGGCTGCTCGGCCTGCCCGCGGACGGCCCGGTGTCGATGGACTCGCTGCCGGAGACGGTGCGGGCGCTGGCGGAGGATGGGGACGATGCCCGCGACGAGGTGCATCTGACCGCGGACCGGGTGCTGGTCGTGGGGCGGGACGCGGTGCGCTGGGACGGTCGACGGATCGGGACGGTGGTGACGCTGCGCGATCACACCGAATTGCGGTCCGTGCTCGGCGAACTGGATTCGGTGCGCGGGCTGGCGGAGTCGTTGCAGGCGCAGGCGCACGAGTCGGCGAACCGCCTGCACACCATCATCACGATGGTCGAGCTCGGCAGGCCCGATGAGGCGGTCGCGTTCGCGACCGAGGAGCTCCGGCTCTCCCAGCAGCTGGTGGACCGGGTGACGGCCACCGTCGCCGATCCCGCCCTCGCAGCCCTGCTGATCGGGAAGGTCGATGCCGCGGCCGAGCGCGGTGTCGAGTTGACCGTCACCGACGACACCGCGCTGGCCGCGGTGCCGCTGCGGTCCCGGGACCTGGTGACGGTGGTCGGGAACCTCGTCGACAACGCGATCGACGCGGTGAGCGGGACCGAGGACGCGTGGGTGGAGGTGACGGTGCGGCAGGAGCGGTCGACGGTGGTGATCGAGGTCGCGGACAGCGGACCGGGCATGGATCCGGACACGTTGGCGCGGTCCATGACCCGCGGCTATTCCACCAAATCCGACCACCACGGGTTGGGTCTGGCGCTGGTGGCGCAGACGATCACCCGACGCGGCGGCACCCTCCGCACCGAGCCGTCGCTGGGGTCGCTGGTGGTCGCGGAAATCCCGTTCGGGGGCGCGCCGTGATCCGGGTGCTGATCGTCGAGGACGAACCGCTGATCGCGCAGGCGCACCGCGAGTACCTCGACCGGCTGCCCGGGTTCACGGTGCACGACGTGGTGCACACCGGGAACGCCGCGGTCCGGGTCGCGCAGGCAGCGGCGCGGTCCGCGGAACCGGTGGACCTGGTGCTGCTCGACATCGGGCTGCCCGACGCCAGCGGGCTCGACGTCGCGGCCGCGCTCGGTCTGCTGCGCCCGAACCCCGACATCATCGCCGTCACCTCGGCCCGCGAACTCGATGTGGTGCGGACGGCGGTCGCGCGCGGGGTGGTGCTGTACCTGCTCAAGCCGTTCACGTTCGCCGCGCTGCGCGACAAGCTCGACCACTACGCCGCCTACCGGGCGGCGATCACCGACGCGCGGGGTCCGCTGACCGCGGCGGGCCAACACGACATCGACCGGGCGATGGCCGCACTGCGCGGCACCCCGGCCCCGGTCACCAGCCCGAAAGGCGTTGCGCCCCGGACATTGGACGCGGTCGCGCGGTGTGTCCGCGAGGGCGACGCGCCGCGGACCGCGGCGGAGGTCGGTGCCGCGGTCGGGGTGTCGCGGGTGACGGCCTGGCGCTACCTCGAACGCCTCGCCGATGACGGGGTCCTGGCCCGGCACACCGAGTACGGCCGCACCGGCAGGCCGCAGGTCCGGTATGCGCTCCGCGCCCGCAGCTGACGCCGGATCCGCACAGTCGGGAAGGGTCTGCCCCGCATTGCGGGGCAGATCCTTCCCGACAACGACGCACGGCGGGGCTCAGACCGTCGGCCTGCCGAACCACCTGGCCAGGTGGGCGTCCGCGTCGGCCTGCGCGTTCCCGACCCACGCCACATGACCGTCGGGACGCAGCAGCGCCGCCGGAACGTCCAGTTCGGCGCTGGTGTCGACGACGTGGTCGACCCGGTCGCTCCACCCGGCGACCGACAGTGCGCCGGTCTGGTCGAGCAGCAGTCCTCGACCGGTGCGCATCCGGTCGTAGAGGGGGCCGCCGGACAGCGCGATGTCGCGCAGCCGCCTGCCGAGCAGGTCGTGGCCCGCGCCGAGGTCGTAGCGGACCGAGATGGCGGTGATCTTCTCGATCAGGTGGCGGTTCACATCGTCGAACGCCATCAGCTCGGTGAGCAGGCGGCGCACCGCCTGCGGCCCCGCCTCGGTGGACAGCAACTCGGCCTGGGCCCGCGTGTTGTCCAGCACGTCCGCGGCCACCGGGCGCCGTTCGGATTCGTAGCTGTCGAGCAGGTCGGGCGGCGCCCAGCCGTTGATCGCGGCAGCGAGCTTCCATCCGAGGTTGAACGCATCCTGGACACCGAGGTTCAGACCCTGCCCACCCATCGGTGGATGGATGTGTGCGGCGTCGCCAGCGAGGAACACCCGGCCGCGGCGGTACGCCTCGGCCAGCCGGGTGGCGTCGCCGAAGCGGGACAGCCACCGCGGCGAGTGCACACCGAAGTCGGTGCCCGCGACGGCCCGCAGCCGCGCCTTGATGTCGTCCAGCGTCGGCGGAGCCGTGCGGGCGTCGGCAACCTCGGCCGCCGGCACCACAACGCGGTATGCGCCGGTCCCGGACGGCCCGATGCCGAATCGCTTCTGGGTCTCCCGGATCTCGGCGACCCTGGCGGACAGGTCCTCCTCCGGCATGGTCACGGCCACCTCGCCGATCAGCGTGTCGGACGTCGACGGCTCGCCGGGGAACCCGACGTCGATCAGCTTCCGGACGGTGCTGCGGCCGCCGTCACATCCGACGAGATAACGCGCGTGCAGTGCTGTCCCGTCGGCCAATTCGGCGGTGACCCCGTCGGTGTCCTGGCGCACCGCGACGACGCGGCGACCACGCCGAAGGTCGGCCCCCAGCTCGGTGGCGTGATCGGCGAGGATGCCGTCGATCTCCGGCTGCGGAATGCCGAGCACGTAGCCGTGTGCGGTGTCCAGATGCGCCGGTGCCGGTGCGGCGATGCCCGCGAAGAAGCCGCCGAGCGGATACCTCGTGCCGCGCGCCAGGAAGCGGTCGAGCAGCCCGCGCTGCGCCATGATCTCGATCGTCCGCACGTGGATGCCGAGGGCCCGAACGAACGGGGTCGGTTCCCGCTCCCTGTCCAGCGCCACGACGTCGACGCCCCGGAGTCGGAGCTCACCCGCAAGCATCAACCCCGTCGGTCCGGCACCGACAACGATGACATCGGTCATGCGATCCCCTCCTCCGGCAAGGCGTCCGCTTGCCCGCAGCAGGCGAGTCTGCAGCACCACCGGGGCCTTGCCGCAAGCCCCGGGGTCGGCGATATGGTGAAGGGGGCGGAGCGGAGGCGACGCCTCCATCACCACCTTCGTGCGGGGATCCGCGGCTACCATCCGAGCATGGATCTGGATCAGCTGACCGCGTCGATGCCATTCGCCGTCCACACCGGGGTGACCCTGACCGCGGCCGCTCCCGAGGAAACCGTCGGCACCCTCGACTGGGACTCCCACCGCACCACCGCGGGCGCCGGAATGCACGGCGGCGCCGTGATGACCCTCGCGGACAGCGTCGGTGCGGTGTGCGCGTTCCTGAACCTGCCGCCGGGGGCGGCGACGTCGACGACGAGCTCGAACACCGTCTTCACCCGCGGGGTCCGCAAGGGCACCGTCACCGCGACCGCGCGACCGCTGCACGTCGGGCGATCCACCATCGCCGTCGCGGTCGAGGTGCGCGACGACGAGGGTCGGCTGGTGGCGCAGGTGACGCAGTCGCAGGCCGTGCTCACCGCCTGATCCGGGTCAGCCCGCGGCGGACAGCACCACCGCGCCGTCGCGGCGGAGGCGCTGCGCCACCGGGTCGGGTACCGGGACCGCGTCCAGCAGGCCGCGGGTGTACGCGTCGCGCGGGTTGCCGAACACCTCTGCGGTGCCACCGATCTCGACCAGTTCGCCGTGCCGCAGCACCGCAACCCGGTCCGCGACCCGGTGCACGACGGCGAGGTCGTGACTGATGAACAGGCAGGCGAAGCGGTACTCCTGCCGAAGGTCCTCGAACAGCGCCAGCATCTCGGCCTGCACCGACACGTCGAGCGCGCTGGTCGGCTCGTCCGCGACGAGCAGTCGCGGCGCCAACGCGAGGGCCCTCGCCAATGCGACCCGCTGCCGCTGTCCACCGGACAGTTCGGCCGGGCGCCTGCCCGCGAAATCACGCGGCAGGCGCACCGCGTCGAGCAGGTCCGCCACTCGCGCCCGGAGCAGGGCGCCCGACGCCGCACGGTGCACCACGAGCGGCTCGGCAATCGAATCGCCAACGCTCCGACGCGGATCCAGCGACGCCGCCGGGTCCTGGTGCACGAGGGCCACTCCCCTGCGCAGACCGCGGAGTTCGCGCGGCGTCGCCGAACCCAGGTCCGTCCCGTCCAGGGTCACCGCACCCGCGCTCGGCCGCACCGCACCGACGGCCGTGCGGCCGAGGGTGGTCTTGCCGGACCCGGACTCGCCGACGAGGCCGAGCACCTGCCCGGCCGACACCTCGAGGCTCACCCCGCGCAGCGCGTGGAACGCGGTGTTCCCGTGCCGGGCAGGGTAGACGACGTCGAGGTCGCGGATCCGCAGCACCGGAGCACCCGACGCGACGTCCGCGACCGGGGTGCCGTCACCGGGCTCGGGCAGTCGCGGCACCGCGGCCAACAACTGGGTGGTGTACCGCTCCCGTGGCGCCGAGAACAGGTCATGGACACCGCGTTCCTCAACGAGGACACCGCGCCGCAACACCGCAACCCGATCGGCGATGTCCGCAACGACACCCATGTTGTGCGTGATCACCAGGATCGCGGTCCCCCGCTCGTCGCGCAGCGACCGCAGCAACGCCAGGATCTCGGCCTGCACCGTCACGTCGAGCGCGGTGGTCGGCTCGTCCGCGATCAGCAGATCGGGTCCGCCGGACAGCGCGAGGGCGATCACCACCCGCTGCTTCTGCCCGCCGGACAGCTGATGCGGGAACCAGTCGACGCGCACCTCCGGTTCGGGGATCTCGACCTGCCGCAGCAGGTCGATCGCGCGGGTCCGGGCCGCGGCGCGGGAGATCCTGCCGCGCGCCCGCAGCGCCTGGGCGATCTGCCAGCCGACGGTGCGGACCGGGTTCAGCGCCGTCTGCGGTTCCTGGAACACCATCGCGGCGCGGGTCCCGCGCAGCCGCGTCAGCGCCTCCTCCGGCGCGGCGACGACCTGCTCGCCGCCGAGCCGGATCGAGCCGTCGACCGCCGCGCCGTCCGGCAGCAGACCGAGCACCGCCCGCGCCGTCATGGACTTGCCCGAGCCGGATTCGCCTACCAGCGCAACGATTTCGCCCGCGCGGACAGTGAGGTCGAGATCCGACACGACGGGCCGGTCGTGTGGTCCGAACCGGATGGACAGCTGTGCGATGTCGAGGATCGGGTCGGTCATCGTCGTCTACTCCTACTGCTCTGCCCCGCTCTGCCCTCCCCCGCCGAGCCCTCCCCCGCCCTGCCCTCCCCTCCCCCGCCCTGCCCTCCCTCGCCCTGCCCTCCCCCGCCGACCGAATGTGGGATTCGGTCACTCTGAGTGACCGAATCCCACATTCGCTCAGGGCGGGGTGGGGCGGGTGGGGCGGGTAGGGCGAGTGAGATGGGTGGGACAGGTCGGACGGGTGGGACGGGCGGGGTGGGTGGGATGGGTGGGTGCGGGGTGGGGCGGGTGGGTGCGGGGTGGGGCGGGAGGGGTGGGGGGTGGGTCAGGACCGGCGGGCGGAGCCGAGGGCCTGGGCGATCAGCAGGAATCCGAGCACCAGCGCCGCGACGACGGCCAGCGGACCGACCACGAACGCCGGGTTCGCGTCGAGATTCGGGACGGCATCGGCGACGATCGAGCCCAGCGACGGTGCCGGTGGCCGGACGCCGATCCCGATGAAGCTCATCCCGGATTCGACGAACACCGCCACCGACATCGCCAGCGCCAGTTGGACGGCCAACGGCTCGGCGGCGTTCGGCAGTACGTGCGTGCGCAACGTCCACCAGCGGGACGCCCCGATCACCTCGGACGCCTCGACGAACGGCAGTTCCCGGATCCGGAGTACCTGGGTCCGCACGGTCCTACCGAACGCGGGGATCTCGGCGACCACGATCACGATCCCGACGGTGACCGCGCCGGGGCCGACGATCGCGGCAAGGGCGATCGCGAGGATGAGCGCGGGGAACGCGAGCACGACGTCGAACACCCGCTGCGCGACGACGTCCGCCGCCGGGTGCAGCGTCGAGACGAGGCCGAGCAGCGAACCCAGTACCGCGCCGATCGGCACGGCAATCAGGATGATCTGCAGGTTGATCCGGATTCCGTGCAGCACACGGGAGTACACGTCCCGGTTCACCTCGTCCGTGCCGAACCAGTGCGTCCCGTTCGGCCCAAGCAGGTTGGCCCCGGTGATCTGCTCGGTCGGGTCGAACGGTGCGATCCAGTGCGCCAGCAGGCCCGCCGCCGACACCGCCAGCACTAGGAGCACGCCGGCCAGCCCCTGCCCGCGGGTGAGGGCGGCGAGCGCCGAACCGCGTCGGGCCGGTGCGGCGGGTGGCGTGCGGTCCGCGACCGCGGGGCTCTCGATCTCGGACACGCTCATGACGCTCCCCCGATCCGGACCCGCGGATCCAGGTAGGCGTGCACAACATCGGTAACGAGCTGAACGATCACGAAGACCGACACCGCGATCAGCAGCAGCACCTGCACCACCGGATAGTCGCGGCGGCTGATGCCCTGTTCGATCAACTGTCCGATGCCGGGCCACGCGAAGATCGCCTCGACGAGCACCGCGCCGCCGAGCAGCTGCCCGGTCTGCAGCCCGAGCACGGTCAGCATCGTCGGTAGGGCGTTGCGCAATGCGCTGCGGGTGACCAGGTTCCAGCGCGAGACCCCAAGCGCGCGGGCGGTCAGCACGTACGGCTGCCGCATCTCGGTGCGCAGAGCCTCGGTGAGGAAACGGGTCAGCGCGGCGGCGACGGGCAGACCGAGGCAGATCGTCGGCAGCGCGAGGTACTGCAGCGAGATGTCGGGGCGGGCCAGGAACCCGTCCGGGGGGACGCCGCCCGCCGGCAGCACGGGAGCCAGCACCGCGAAGGCCAGCACCAGCAGGACGCCGGTCACGAAGGTGGGAAGGGCGACGGCGAGGGTGTTGACGCCAGCGACCAACCCGGTGAGCCAGCGCGTCGGCCACACGACGACGGCAACGGACAACGCGAGGCTCACCACCACCGCGAGCAGCAGGGCGGCGACCGCCAGCACGACGGTGTTGACGAGCGCGGCACCGACAAGGTCGGCGATCGGACCGCCGAGAACGAACGAGCTGCCGAGGTCGAAGGTCGCAACGCCCCCGATCCAGGACAGGTACTGCGCGGGAATCGACCGATCCAGGCCGAGCGCATTCTGGACCGCGGCAATGGTTTCCGGTGTCGCATCCGGGCCGGCGAGGGTGCTGGCCGGATCACCGGGGACGAGTCGAAGCACGAAGAAGATCAGCAGCGAGGCCACCACGAGGACCACCACAGCCGAGGGCACCCGACGCGCGAGGTAGCGCATCATGGCAGGCTCCTTTCTCAGGCGAGGTAGGTGTCGGTCAGCTGGAGCTCGGACCGTTTGGTCCACGAGATGCCCTGCACCGCTTCGGCCGCCGCAATCTGGTTGAGGATCACGCCGATCTCGATCAGGAACAGGTTGTCGAGCAGTTCGTCGCTCACCGCCCCGTATGCGGCGATGGCCTCGGCGCTGGCGCCGTCCGGCACCTGCCAGGCCGCGTCGGCGGCCGCGACATACTCGGGACTGTCGAAGCGGGATGCGTTCTTGCGGGCGTTGAACGGGTAGGCGCTGACCGTCAGCGTGGACGGCACGTACTGCGCCCACGAATGGAAGGTGACCCACAACCCGGGGAAGCGTGCACCGATCAGATTCTTGACAAAGGTTGCGTACTCCTGCGGGTCGAGCGTGGTCGCGATACCGATATCGGCGAGGTTCGCCTGCACGATCTGCGCGGTCGCCTCGTAGAACGGATTGCCCGCCCCGTAGGACAGGGTCAGGTTCGGCACGGCACCACCGGATTCCGTCAGCAGGTCCCTCGCCGCGGCGAGGTCACGGGGATAGGTGGAGTTGCGGGCCTCGTCGTATGCGGGCGACGACTTCGGCCACGGCAGGTTCACCGGGTAGCCCGATCCGCGGAACACCTCGGTGACGATCCGGTCGCGGTCCAGCGCATGGGCGATGGCCTTGCGCACCCGGAGATCGGCGAGCGCCGGGTGCGTCACATTGGTGCCGACGTACACCTGGAGTTCGGCCCCCTCCAGCGGGATCGCCTGGTAGCCGGCGGTGCTGCCCAGCGTTTCGACGTCCCGGTAGTTCAGTCCGTTGACCAGCTGCACCTGACCGGAGCGGAGCGAGCTGAGCAACGCCTGCGCGTCCTGAATCACCGACACCTCGACCCGGTCGAGGTAGGGCCGCTCCGGGATCCAGTAGTTCTCGTTGCGTTCGAACGTCAGCGCGGTGTTCGGGGTGCGCGCGGTGAGCCGGAACGGTCCGGTCCCGATGAAGGCCTCGCCTGCGGCGAGCCTGTCGATGGACTCCCGGTCGAGGATCGGGACCGTGTCCAGCAGATCGAAGATGTTGCCAAGAGGGTGCGCGAAGGCGAGCACCAGCCGGTGCGGATCGGAGGTGTCGAAGGCCGTGATCGCGGCGGCCGTGCCGCGCAGCTGCGCCGTCCATTTCGGGTCCGCGTACGTGCGGATCGAGAACTCCGCATCCGCCGACGTGAAGGGGCGACCGCTGTGGAAGGTCACGTCGTCGCGCAGGTCGAGAGACAGCGAGAGCCCGTCCGCGGCGAGCTGCCACCCGGTCGCGAGCCGCGGTCGTGGCTCGACCCGGTCGTGCGGGTAGCTGATCAGGCTGTCGTAGGCCAGCCCGATCACGACGGTCGACCCGGCGGTGTTGGTCAGGAAGGTCGCGGGCAGCACGTCCTCGGAGATCCCCGCCTTGAGGGTTCCGCCGCGGACCGGTTCGGCGGCGCCCGCGGCACCGGCCTGCTGTTCCTCGACGGCCGACGCGCAGGCGCCGAGCAGTCCGGTACCGAAGATCGCGGCGGCGGCGATCCCGGCGCCGCGGAAGAAGGTGCGCCGATCGAGATGTGTTCCGAGAGGTGAAGTGCTCACTGGTGGTTCGTCCTTCTGATGGAGGTGAGGGGGTCTGCGTACAGGGAGCTCAGCGAGACGACGCCCGCCGCAAACTCCTGAACCCGGTTGCCGAAGCCGGTGATCCGAATGTCCGTGCGGGACAGGGTCGATGTCCGCGCAAAGGCCTCGGCGACGTGCGGAACTCCCGCGGGGTGCTCGGTGAAGGCCTGCCCGCCGAGGATCACCCGGTCGGGGTTGAACAGATCGCGCAGCATCGCGACCGTCCGGCCGAGGATCCGGGCCCGCTCGACCAATAGCTCCTGCGCGGCACGGGATCCGGACGCGGCCGCTCGATACACCGCGCCGATGCTCGCGTCGGCGGCGGCGATGCCGGGCACCCCGGCGTCGGCGGCGGCGGTGATCGTCGCGCGGTCGCCCACCGTTGCCTCGAGGCACCCGCGCGCGCCGCACGGGCACGGCGTCGACGAGCCGGTCGGCAGGTGCGCGATCGATCCGGGTCCGTTCGTCGGGGTGTGCACCCGACCGTCGATTGTCATTGCGACTCCCACGGTTTCGCGCGCATAGAAGTACAGTCCGGTGCCGACCGCGGCGTCGTCACCGGGGCGATGCGGCGCAAGCAGCAGCTCGGACGCCGCCATCGCCTCGACGTGCGGCGCCACCGACACCGGGAGGCCCAGTCCCCCGCCGATGGCCGGCCCGACCGGCGCCCCGGACCACCCGAGCCGCGGATGATCGACGAGGCCGGTCACCGGATCGACCCGGCCACCGAGTGCGACGCCAACCCACAGCGGCCGACGCCGATGCCAGCGGCCGACGAACGCCCGCGCGCTGTTGGCGATTCGCGCCAGCGCCAGGTCCTGCGGCCCGGTCGGGGTGGGAACCTCGACACCGCCGAGGATCCGACCCCGGAGGTCGATCGCGACGATCCCGGTGACGACCGCCCCGATGTGCACGCCGACGGTCAGGTAGGGCTCGTGGTCAACCTCGAACGGCACCCGCGGTCTGCCGACCGCACCCGATATGGCGAGGTCGGCGCGCTCCCTGAGCAGGCCGGCGTCGATTAGCGCGGCCACCTGGCGGTTCACGGTCGCGGTACTCAGCCCGGTGGCCCGCGCCGCGGTGTCGCGGGACACCGGCCCCCGCGCGCGGGCGACCCGGAACACGGCAGCGGCAGGCGAATCTCCCACCCGCAGGTCGGGTCGAACGATCGGGGCGGGTGCTGCGGGGCGACGGACGGGGCGGACGGGGCGGCGGACGAACTGGGGCGAGCGGGCAGCGGACGGCAGGGTCGAAGTGGACACACGAGTTCCTTGCGCTTCGTCCTGAACAGAACAGGACACGGCCAACGGTCGGAGCGCGCTGCCGACGGAACCGGCCGCGTCCCTGGGGGTCCCGGGAACGGCCGGTCACGCCCGACGAGTGCGGGCGGTGTCGCAGAGGAAGGCGGCGGCGCGGGGCTAGCGAGAAATACCGCTGGGGGAACAACACAGTTCCCGCGCATGAGGCAGGCGGGAACCCAGAGCGGCGGTCACGTAGGTGACCCGCATCGGGGTACGGCTGCCGGAAGTCATGGGCGAGAACGTAACACCCACCGAATTCTCCTGCAAGCGAGGGGAAATACCCGTGTCGGCCCGCGGTTGGGATCACGGTGACCGGAACCCTTGGCCGCGGCCACCCGCCCCGGTTCCATGGGAACCACGAACCGCCCTTCCGCTCAGCGACGACGAAAGGTCCCTCATGTCCCTCGATTTCGCTTCCCGCCCGGCCAGGCCCGCCACCCCGTCCGTCACCCGACTCGGCGCCCGCATCGGTGCCCGCATCGACGGCATCACCCTCGGCGGCGACCTCGATCCGACCACGATCGACCTGATCCGCACCGCCCTGCTCGAGCACAAGGTGATCTTCTTCCGCGGCCAACAGCATCTCGACGAGAACGGCCAGTACGAGTTCGCTCGGCTGCTCGGCGAGCCGACCACCGCGCACCCGACCGTCACCTCCCGAGGAGAGCGCATCCTGCCGATCGACTCCGAATACGGCCGCGCCAACAGCTGGCACACCGACGTCACGTTCGTCGATCGGATCCCCAAGGCGTCGATCCTGCGTGCCGAGGTGCTGCCGCCGTACGGCGGCTCAACGACCTGGGCATCAACCACCGCCTCCTACGAGGCCCTCCCCGACCCGCTCAAGGCGCTGGTCGAGCATCTGTGGGCGACCCACACCAACGTCTACGACTACGCCGCGAGCACCGCAGAGGACGTGAACGCGACCACCTCCGACTACCTCGACGAGTTCCAGTCCACCTACTACGAGGCCCGGCACCCGGTGGTCCGGGTGCACCCCGAGACCGGCGAACGCTCCCTCCTCCTCGGCCACTTCGTCAAGAGCTTCGTCGGCCTCGGCACCACCGAGTCGCAGGCGCTGTTCCAGCTGCTGCAGGCGCGGATCACCAAGCTGGAGAACACCACCCGGTGGAATTGGGAGGCAGGCGACGTCGCGATCTGGGACAACCGGGCCACCCAGCACTACGCGATCGACGACTACGACGGCCAGCGTCGGCGCCTCACCCGGATCACCCTCGCGGGCGATGTCCCGGTCGACGTGCACGGCGAGCGCAGCCGGATCGTCTCCGGCGACGCCTCGCACTACTCGCCCATCGACGCCCCGGTGCGGGCCGCGGGCTGATGACCGTCCCCCCGCACGCCCGAGGCTACGAGGGCTTCACCGGCCGGATCGGCCGCACCGTCGACGACTCGACCCCCGCATGGCCGGATGCACCGGCGGCAGCGTCGGGGTCCCCGAACATCGTCGTCGTGCTGGTCGACGACATGGGGTTCAGCGACATCGGCCCGTTCGGCTCCGAGATCGACACCCCCCACCTCGACCGGCTCGCCGCCTCGGGTGTGCGGCTGACGAACTACCACACCACCCCGCTGTGCTCGCCGTCCCGGGCGGCGCTGCTGACCGGCCTGAACCCGCACCGCGCCGGCTACGGCTTCGTCGCGAACGCGGACCCCGGATTCCCCGGGCTGCGACTGGAGCTGTCCGACGACACCCAGACCCTGCCGGAGATCCTCCGGGCCGGCGGGTACGCGACCTACGCGGTCGGCAAGTGGCACCTGGTCCGGGACGCAAACCTCCGCCCCGGCGCGACCCGGGACTCGTGGCCAACGCAGCGCGGGTTCGACCGCTACTACGGTTCGCTGGAGGGACTCAACTCGTTCTTCCACCCGAACCAGCTGGTGTCGGACAATTCGGCCGTCGACATCGAGGAGTACCCGGAGGGCTACTACCTGACCGACGACCTCACCGACAAGGCGGTGTCGTACCTCAGGGACCTGCGCGCCCATGACGCGGACAAGCCGTTCTTCCTGTACTTCGCCCACGTCGCGATGCACGGACCGTTGCAGGCCAAGGACTCCGATATCGCCAAGTTTCGGGGCCGGTACGCGCGGGGCTGGGACGCGGTGCGGCAGAGCCGCTTCGCCTCGCAACTCGCGCAGGGCCTGTTCCCGGCGGGGACCGAGCAGGTTCCCCGGAACGTCGAGCCCGGATTCGATGTGCCCGAATGGGATTCCCTCGACGCCAACCGGCGGGCCCGGTTTGCCCGGTACATGGAGGTGTACGCGGCGATGGTCGACTCGGTCGACCAATCCGTCGGGCGGATCCTGGACACCATCGAGGACTTCGGCGAGCTCGACAACACCATCGTCGTGTTCACCTCCGACAACGGCGGCACCGCCGAGGGCGGCACGGAGGGGACGCGCAGCTACTTCGCCGAGTTCGCGCGCGTCCCCGACCCGGAGTGGGCGGGCGACGTCCCCCACGACGAGGCGCTGATCGGGTCGGCGCGGCTGGGCGTGCACTATCCGCGGGGGTGGGGGCAGGCGTCGAACACCCCGTTCCGGTTCTACAAGGGGCAGTCGTTCGCGGGCGGGGTCCGGGTGCCGTTCGTGCTGTCCTGGCCGGCGGGTCTGCGGAAGGGGCACGGGGACAACGGCGTCCGGGACCAGTTCGTGTACGTCACCGACCTCACCCCCACCCTGCTCTCGCTCGCGGGTGTCGGCGTCCCCGGCCACCGGAAGGGGGTGCAGGTCAAGGCGTTCGACGGTGTCGACGCATCGGCGATGCTGCACGACCGGGCAGCGTCGAGCACCCACACCGAGCAGTACACCGAGATGGTCGGGAACCGTGGGTTCTACCGTGATGGCTGGAAGCTGCTGGCCCTGCGGCCGGATGGCGACGTCGACGCCCCGCGGTGGCAGCTGTTCGACGTGCGGGCCGACCCCACCGAGATCCACGACGTCGCGGACCGGTATCCGGAGACGGTGGCCGAGCTGGCCGCCGCGTGGGACGAGTCGGCATGGGCGAACACGGTCTTCCCGCTGCTCACCCCGGCGGGGTTGGCCACCCGCCGTCCTGCCGAGCTGACGCTGGCCCGTCCGGTTCGCATCGTGCCGGGGACACCGACCCTGGAGCGGTACCGGTCGTCTCAGTTGATCGCCTTCCGGGACTTCGATATTCGGGTGGATCTGGCGGCGTACGCAGCCGGCGACGAGGGCGTGCTGGTCGCCCACGGCGACGTGCAGGGCGGGTACCTGCTCTATGTCGAGGACGGTCACCTGGTGTTCGGCGTCAACAGTTACGGTCGCTACGCCTGCGTCGACGCCGGGCCGTTGCCGCCGGGCACCCGGCGGATCGAGGTGTCCGCCGTGGTGGCCCGACGGCTGCGGTGGGACTTCACGATCCGCGTCGACGGCGAGGACGTCGCTCGTCTGCTCGGGCAGGTCCAGCTCGTCGGGATGGCGCCGTGGACCGGCATCTCGGTCGGTGTCGACGCCCGCGGGCCGGTGTCGTGGGAACTGCGAGAACGCCGAGGACCGTTCCGGTACACCGGGAAGCTGACCGCGGTGACGTACTCCCCCGGACCGGTCGGCGTCCCACCCGCCGCGGTGCGGGAGATCGAACGCGAGGCCGAGTACGCGGCCGACTAGAGGCGCCTACGCTGAGGGCCATGACCATTTCGCCGCAGGATCAAGTCGCCGTCGTCACCGGAGCGAGCTCCGGTATCGGGGAGGCCACCGCCCGCACGCTGGCGGCGCAGGGCTTCCACGTGGTGGTCGGGGCCCGTCGCGTTGACCGGCTCGAACGGCTCGCCGAGGACATCGGCGGCACCGCACTCGAACTGGATGTCACCGACGACGACTCGGTGGACGCGTTTGCCGCGGTCGTGCCGCGGGTGGACGTGCTCGTCAACAATGCGGGCGGCGCGAAGGGCCTTGCCGCGGTGACCGACGCCGACCTCGACGACTGGCGCTGGATGTGGGAGACGAACGTCCTCGGCACCCTGCGGATGACGAAGGCGCTGCTGCCGAAGCTGATCGCGTCGGGCGACGGCCTGATCGTCACGATCACCTCGGTTGCCGCGTTCGAGGCGTACGACAACGGGTCCGGCTACACGTCGGCGAAGCATGCGCAGGCGGTCCTGCACCGGACCCTGCGCGGCGAACTGCTCGGTCAGCCGGTGCGGCTGACCGAGATCGCGCCCGGCGCCGTCGAAACCGAGTTCTCCCTGGTGCGGTTCGACGGCGACGAGGAGCGGGCCGCGAAGGTGTACGAGGGCATCACGCCCCTGGTGGCCGCGGACGTCGCCGAGGTGGTCGGGTTCGTCGCGTCCCGGCCCTCGCACGTGAACCTGGACCAGATCATCATGAAGCCGCGGGACCAGGCCGCCCCCGGCCGGTTCGCCAGGAAGTAGCGCGGGTCAGCCTGCCGGCGCCGCGACCGGGGTCGCGGCGGCGGGCAGCGCGGACATCGACTGCCAGGTCGGCCAGTCGATCGCCCAGTCGTAGATGTCGCCGTCGGCGGCCGACAGGTCGATGCGGGTGCCGGTCACCTCGACGGGGTCGCCGTACCGCGCGGTCCCGAAGTACTCGGCCGCGTCGGACATCGACAGGTTGATGCAGCCGTTGGTGACGTTCGCTGCGCCCTGCACCCCGGTGGTCAGCGGGTTCGCGTGGATGAATTCGCCGTTGTTCGAGATCCGCACCGCCCAGCGTTCGCGGACGTTCTCGTAGTACGGCGGGTTCGACATCAGGAAGTCCTCGTACTTCTCGGTGACCACGTGGATTCCGCTGCGGGTGACGTTCCGGTCCTCGTTGCCCTCGCCGTAGCTGACCGGGATGTCCATGATGGTCTCGCCCTCGCGGACGACCTGCATGCGGTGGCTGGTGGCGTCCGCCTTGACGATCTGGCCGCGGCCGATCGTGAAGTCGAGGGTGAAGTCGGATTCGCCGTACGCGCCGTCGCCGTAGTCGACGCCGTACAGGTTCCCGGCGACGTGCACGGCGGTGCCGGGCGTCCAGTACTCGCGGGGGCGCCAGTGCACCCGCGAGCCGCCGTCGTCGGGAAGCCACGCCCACGATCCGATGGTGGGCGGGGTGGTGGTGATCGTCAGCGCCTTCTCGACGGCGGCCTTGTCGGCGACCGGGGCGTCGAACTTGAGGATGACCGGGGCGGCGATGCCGACCTCCTGCCCGTCCGCGATGTAGGTGGTCAGGGAGGTCACCGAGCGCGGGGCGACGGTCGTGAACGCGCCGCGTACGGGCGCCGAGTCGCCGTCGGTGCCGACGGCGGTGCCGGACCAGGTGTAGGTGGCGTCGTAGCCGAGGGGTTCGGTGACCGTGTAGGTCCGCTGGTCCGCCGACAGCGCACCCTGCACGATCTTGCCGGACGGGCTGGTCAGCGCGACCCCCTGCAGGGTGCCGTCGGTGACGCTCAGGGTCACCGGTGCGGTCGGGCTCACCCCGTCCGCGCCGTCGGCCGGCGTCTGGGTGACGACGGCGGCCGGGTCCTTCGCGGGCTGCGCCGAGGGGTCGACGGCACCCGAGGCGCACCCGGCGATCAGCGCGACCACCGCCGTCAGCAGTGCGAGCACCGTCAACCGGCGTGTCCGTTTCGTCCGAATACCCTGTTCAGCCACGCAATCCACGGTACCGACGATCACCGCCGGTACCGGTGCCTACCTGGTCACACCGTGAACCCGACCGTGACCGGCTCCGGTTCCAGGCGTACCCCGAAGGCGTCCTCTACCCCGGCGCGGACGTCCCGCGCCAACCCGAGCAGATCCGTCGCGGACGCCGTGCCGCGGTTCGTCAGCGCGAGGGTGTGCTTCGTCGACAGCCGGGCCGGCGCGTCCGGGCCCGGGTACCCCTTCCCGAATCCGGCCCGCTCGATCAGCCAGCCCGCCGACAGTTTCGTGCCACCGGCGCCGGGGTAGCGGGGCACCGCGACGTCGCCGAGGCGGGAGCGGATCGCGGCAAGGACGCCGGGCAGGTGATCGTCGGCCACGACCGGATTGGTGAAGAAGGAACCGGCGCTCCAGGTGTCGTTGTCGCCGTCGTCAAGGACCATGCCCTTGCCGGACCGCAGCCGCAGGACCGCCTCGCGCACCGTCGCAACCGGCCGCCGTTCGCCCTCCTCCGCCCCGAGCGAGGTCGCCAGTTCCCGGTACCGCAGCGGCGCGCTGAGACCGTCGGCGGCGGCGTCGAACTCGACCGCCAAGACGACCGCGGCGTCGGTGTGCTTGAGAATGCTGGTGCGGTATCCGAGTCCCAGGTCGGCGGGCTCGACCCAGCGCACCTCCCCTGACGTGCGGTCGAGAAGTCGGACCCGACGCAGCAGGGAGCCGACCTCGACGCCGTACGCGCCGACGTTCTGCACCGGGGTCGCGCCCGCGGAGCCGGGGATCCCGGACAGGCACTCGAGCCCGCCGAGACCCGCGGCGACCGCTGCCGCGACCACGTCGTCCCAGCCTGCCCCCGCCTCCGCGGCCACCACCCGGGCATCGAGCCGGATCCCGTCGTTCGCGACGCGGACGACGACGGCGTCGACGCCGGCATCGGAGACAAGGAGGTTCGAGCCCCCGCCGAGGATCAGCACCGGGACCCCGGCCGTGTCCAGCGCCCGCACCACCCCGGCGACGGCCTCGGCGGTGCGGCAGGTGAGCATCGCGCGGGCGGGGCCGCCGACCCGCAACGTCGTCAGCCGCGACATCGGCACGTTCACATCCAGTTCGGCGCCGAACTCGGCCGCCACGTCCTCCGCTACCCGCACGACTGCACACGGTAGCGTGCCCGGCATGGCCCGCCGCATTCCGCATTCGTCCAGTTATCCCCAGCCGGTGGCGCGGGTCCACGCCGCCCTGACCAGCGAGGGGTACTGGCGGGACCGGATCGCCGAGGCGGGCGGGGAGCATGCGCGGGTGGATCGTGTCGACGTCGGCGAGGCCACGATCGCCGTCGAGATGACGCAGACGATTCCCGCCGAACAGCTGCCGTCGATCGTGACGAAGATCCGTCCGGGCGACCTCGAGATCAGCCGCACCGAGGACTGGGGGCCGCTCGCCGGTGACCGCGCGACCGGCACGTTCACGGCGCGGGTCGCGGGGCTGCCCGGCGAGCTGACCGGCACCCTGACGCTGGACGGCGACGCCACCGGGGCGACGGTGACCCTGGATGGCCGGGTGCAGGTGTCGCTGCCGCTAATCGGCGGCAAAGTCGAGGCGGTGATTGCGGACCGGATCGAGGAACTGCTCCGGCACGAGGACGAGTTCACGGCCGCCTGGCTGAGTGGAAACAAGTAGTTCGAAGGGCATGTAATCTGCCCGACTATGTCACGCCGAATCGAACTGACCCTGACCTACAACGCGCCCGCAGCGGCCGTCCACCACGCACTGACCAGCCGCGACTTCTGGCTTCCCCGCGTCGAGAAGAACGCCGAGAACGGCGTCACCCTGGACCACCTCAAGGACGGCCCGGGCACGGTCGACTGCCAGATCAGCCAGGTCCTCGACAAGGACTCGCTGCCGTCGCTGGTGTCCAAGGCCGTCAAGGGTGACCTGGTCCTGACCCGCGGCGAGGCCTGGGGCCCGTTCGAGAACGGCCAGGCCAACGGCAAGTTCACCGTCACCACCACCGGGCTGCCGATCACCGCCTCCGGCACCGCCGTCCTCACCGACGCAGGCGCGCAGTCGACGATGACCCTCGAGGGTGACGTCGAGGTCGCGATCAAGCTGATCGGTGGCGCTGTCGAGGGCATGGTCGCCGACCAGGTCGTCGAGATCCTCGGCCGCGACCAGGCCGCCGTCGAGGAATGGGTCGCCGCGAACGCCTGATCCCGCCATCGGACCGGTGTGGTCGATGCGTGCCGAGCCGGTAACCTGCCGGTCATGGCTCGCCGCATCGACTACTCCGCCCGGTACACCCACTCGCCAGAGAAGGTGTACGCCGCGCTGGCCGACCGGGACTACTGGGAGGCGCGGATGATCGAACTGCGGAAGTTCTCGGACAACGACGTGGAGTCCTTCGAGGTCACCGACTCCGGCGTCGACCTGGTCTTCCATCACGTGATTCCCCGCAGCTCCCTGCCCGACATCGCGCAGACGGTGATGAAGAAGGACATGATCATCACCCGCAAGGAGCACTACAGCGCGTTCGGGGACCCGGTCACCGGCACCTACGAGGCATCCATCCCGGCGGGACCGGGCAGCCTGTCCGGCACGATGTCGCTGTTCGGCACCGACACCGGGTCGACCCTGCGGACGTCGTCGGAGGCGAAAGTGTTCATCCCGTTCGTCGGCGGCAAGCTCGAGCAGCTGATGCTGGTCAACCTCGTCGACCTGTTCCGGACCGAGGCCCAGGTCACCGCCGACTGGCTCGCCAAGCAGTAGCCGCGGCCCACCATGAACCGCGCCGCCAAACCGGACGGCGTCATCACCCGCGGCACCACCGGCATCAACCGGTTACGGCGCAGCGACCGCTGGCTGATGCACCGCCCCCGCATCGCGGACCTGCTCCGGTCCGCCCCCGACCCGCTGGTCGTCGACCTCGGGTACGGCGCCCGTCCCGACACCACCTTCGAGCTTGCCGCCCGGCTGCGGACCGTCCGGCCGGACCTGCGAGTGGTCGGCCTGGAGATCGATCCGGCGCGGGTGGTGCCCGGCCGGGACGGGGTCAGCTTCGCCCGCGGCGGCTTCGAACTCGCGGGCCTGCGGCCGGTGCTGGTTCGGGCGTTCAACGTGCTCCGGCAGTACCCGGAGGACGCCGTCGCCGGTGCGTGGACGCGGATCCGGTCGTCGCTGGCCCCCGGCGGGCTGCTCGTCGACGGCACCTGCGACGAACTGGGGCGACGCTGCGCGTGGGTGCTAGTTGCCGAGGACGGCCCGGTGTCGCTGACGTTGGCGTGGGATCCGTTCGACGTCACCCGACCCGGTGACGTGGCGGAGCGGCTACCGAAGGCGTTGATTCACCGCAATGTCCCCGGCGAGGGGGTGCACGAGCTGCTGCGCGCCGCCGATCGCGCGTGGGCGGCGGCGGCCCCGAACGCCCCGTTCGGGCCACGGGTCCGGTGGCGCGCCACCCTGGACATGCTGCGCGCGGAGGGCATACCGGTGGAGGTTCCGCGCAGGCGCCTGCGGGACAACGTGCTCACGGTGCCGTGGTCGGTCGTCGCGCCGTCGGGCAGCTGACCCGCTTGCCCGCGGTCACGCCCACGCCGACAGCGCCCGCCGCACCCGCTGACGCACCCGGGTGGTCCCCACGTCGGAGCCTGCCTCCAGTTCGTCGCGGTCGAGTCGGCCGATCGCGAGGGCGTCGCCGACCACCTCGTCGAGCACCCACTGCGACACCCCGCCGTCCGCGAGGTCGAGCACCGTCCGCAGCGGTGTCGTGATCCGGAAGGCGCCGGTGTGCTCGGTGTCGCCGAGGGCCAGCTCGCTGTGGTGCACCGCGACCCGTTCCAGACGCGGATGCCCGTCGTCGGCCGCGGTCACGTGCAGGAAGCTGGGATGCAGATGGCCGAGCCCGTGCAGCTCGGCGGCGCTCTGGTGGGAGACGACGGCGCCGTCGAGCCGGACGCAGCACCGCGCGACGTCGTCGAGGTCACCGGACCGCCACGGCATCAGCCGGAACACTCCCGGGTCGGGTTGCGACCACACCCCGGCGACCACCGCGTCGGCCATCTCCTCCGCCGAATACCCGCAGGCCCTGGCCTGCGCCGGGGTGAAGTAGCCGTCCTGCGCGCCTGCCCGCTCCCGCAGGATGCCGTCGCGTTCATCCCTTACCGGGGTCTCGTCCATAGTCGACAGACTACGGCCATATTGTGGTGTGCGTCACATCGACGCGCGTGGGTGATTCCACACGAAATCGTCCCGTGTGTTCTCAGAACGGACTCAGGAATCTACGGAAGAATCCGTGCAATGGCTTCCACGACGCAGGCCCCCACCGCGAGCACGCGGACCAAGCGCACCCGGGCGCTGACGATCGCGCTGGTCGTCATCGTCGCTCTCGTCGCCGTCCTGATCGGCGGGGAGTTGTACCTCAGGAACAACGTCAAGCAGTGCCTGGCATCGCAGTTCGAGAGCCAGCTCGGCTCCCAGGTGGATCTCGGGCTCAGTCCCAAGCCGGTGCTGCTGCAGGCGATCGACAAGAAGGTCCCGTACGTCACGATCGCCAGCGACGACTCCAGCTTCGGCCCGGCGAAGGACATGCACGTCGAGGCCAGGGTCAACGACCTCGACCTGACCACCTCCGCCACCTCCGGCGGCACGGTCGGCAGTTCAACCGCGGACATCGACTGGTCCACCGAGGGCATCGCCGCCACCATTCAGGGCGAGTCGTTCGGTTCGCTCGTCAGCGCCGTCACCTCGGACGCGGCCGCGGGCACCCTGCAGTTCCAGGTTCTCGGCAACCTCGCGCAGCTGACCGTCCGGCCGACGGTGTCCGGCGGCGTCGTCCAGGTGGAGACCGTCGGCGCGGAGATCCTCGGCCTCGGACTGCCGACCGACCTGGTCAGCGGCATCGTCGACATGCTGACCAGCAGCCTGCAGTCCTTCCCGCTGGGGATGACCGCGCAGTCCCTCACCGTCACCGACAGCGGCCTGCAGTTGTCGCTCGCGGGTGGCGCGTACACGATGCCCGCGCCGCAGCCCGGCGCGCAGACCCAGGCGGTGCCGGATAGCTGCTCGATCCTGATGTGACTAGGGCGGGAACCCGTCCAGCACGGCACGGGTCCCCGACAGGCCGAGCCGGGTTGCGCCGGCCTCGATCATCGCGCGGGCGGCGTCCGCGGTCCGGATGCCGCCGCTGGCCTTGACCCCGAGCCGGTCACTGACCGTCGCCGCCATCAGGCGCACGGCGTCGACGGTCGCGCCGCCCGCCGGATGGAAGCCGGTGGACGTCTTGACGAAGTCGGCGCCCGCCCGCTCCGCGGCCAGGCAGCATTCGACGATCGCCGCGTCGGGCAGTGCCGCGGTCTCGAGGATGACCTTGAGAATCGTGACATCGGCGATGCCCTCGCGGACGGTGAGGATGTCGGCGAGCACCGCGTTGTAGTCGCCGGCGACGGCGGCGCCGATGTCGATGACCATGTCCACCTCGTCGGCCCCCTGCTCGACCGCGAGCCGGGCCTCCGCTCCCTTGACGAGGGAGTGATGCTTCCCGGACGGGAACCCGACGACCACCGCCACCTTCGGGCCGTCGGCACGCACCGGCAGCATCGAGGGTGACACGCACACCGCGTACGCGCCGAGCTCGCCCGCCTCCGCCACCAGGGACGCGACGTCGACTGCGGTGGCCTCCGGCTTGAGCAGGGTGTGGTCAACCATCGCGGCGACCCGGGCGCGGGTGAGGTTCTCGGTCACCGGACGAGCTTCGCATGCGGCGCGCCGGGATCGGGGCAGCCCCGTCGTCAGGGTCGCAGCGCGTCGAGCATGCGCCGCAGCAGCGGCCACGCCTGCTCGATTCCCTCGGTGGCGCTGCCGAGGGACGCCGCCCACAACGCCGCCTCGTTCATCGCACCGGACAGCAACGCCTGGCAGGCCTGCACGTTCCCGACCTCGATCAGGCCCGCGGCCTCGAGGTCGGCGAGCACCCCGGCAAGCAGCCGACCGGAGTGGCGCAGGTCCTGCTCGCGCCAGTCGTTCCAGCCGAGCACCGCGGGCGCGTCGACGAGCAGGATCCGCCGGACGTCGTCGCGAACCGAGGCCTCGAGGAACGCGCGGCACCCCGTCCCCAGCGCCTCCCACGGGTCGGTCATCCCGTCGGTTGCCTCCGTGATCGCGGCCGCGACCTGCGCCTGGGCGTCGGAATGGACGGCGAGGAAGACTCCCCGCTTGCTGCCGAAATGGTGGTAGACCGCACCGCGGGTGACGCCCGCGCCCGCGGCGATCTCGTCGAGTCCGACGTCGGCGACCCCGCGCCGACCGAACTGGCCGCGGGCCGCGTCGAGGATCGCCGCGGCCGTCGCCTCACTCTGCTGCCTGCTGGCGCGCGCCATGCCGTCACCCCTTTCCTGCTTGCCCAGTTTACATACAGCGTGTATGTATGGATTTATACATACACACTGTATGTAAACCTCCGAGAGGAACCCCGCCATGTCCGTGACCAGCGTGTACCCCGTCCTGATGACCTGCGACGTCGAGTCCACCGCCCGGTTCTACCGGGAGCACTTCGGCTTCCTCCCGGCGTTCGAGGCCGACTGGTACGTCAGCCTGATCCGCGACGGCCACGAACTCGCCGTCCTCGACGCCGATCACGAGACGGTTCCCGCCGCGCTGCGCGGCACCTGCACCAGCGGCCTGATCCTCAACATCGAGGTCGACGACGTCGACGACGTGCATCGCCGACTGGTGACGAACGGCGACCTCGAGGCGGTGCTGCCGCTCCGCTCGGAGGCCTTCGGGCAGCGGCACTTCATCGTCGCCGGCCCCGGCGGGGTGTTGATCGACGTGATCACGCCGATCGCGCCGGACGCCTCGTTCGCCGCCGGGTTCACCGACGCGGCCACCGACGCGGCCACCGACGCCCTGTCCTGAGGGCCAGCCGCGCCCGAAATTCCGTTGCGGCCCGCGCCTCGAGAGGCCAGACTCGACCGGTGCTGATCCGCCGTGAACGAGCAACCGATATCGACGCCATCGCCGCCGTGCACCGCTCGGCGTTCGCCAACGAAACCCCGCCGGGCGCCACCGAACCGGTCGAGGTCGCCCTGGTGGCCGCGCTGCGGGCGTCGGATGCCTGGATTCCCGCCCTGTCGCTGGTGGCCGAGGGCGCCGACGGACGCGTGGTCGGGCACGTCTGCCTGACCCGCGGCACCGTCGGCGAACGCCCGGCGCTCGCGCTCGGGCCGATCGGGGTCGCGGCGGACACGCAGGGTGGCGGTGTCGGATCAGCGCTGATGCACGCCGGACTCGGCGGCGCCGACGCACTCGGTGAGCCCCTCGTCGCACTGCTCGGCCACCTCGACTACTATCCGCGATTCGGTTTCGTGCCTGCCGCCGACCTGTCGATCGATCCCGGGGTTCCGGACTGGGTGAGCCACTTCCAGGTGCGGGCCCTCGACGCGTGGACGCCCGAGCTGCGCGGCGAGTTCCGTTATCCGCGAGCGTTCTACGCTCTCTGACGGTTCTGCCCGCGAGGGCCGAGGACTACCGTGACTGCATGGGTGCCGACGATCTCACCGCCGTGCGCAATGCGGGCGCGACCGAGTTCAGCAGGCTGACACCGACGGTGTGGGGTCCGGCGGGTGCGGCCCTGGCATTCCAGTTGCGGCTGCGGCCCGGCGAGTCGGTGCTCGACGTGTGCTGCGGCGCAGGCGCCGCCGCGCTGCCCGCCGCGGCCGCGGTCGGACCGACGGGGCTGGTGCACGCGGTCGACCGGGCCGACGACCTGCTCGAGCTGGGGCGCCTCGCCGCCTCCGACCGGGCACTGCACAACATCGATTTCGTGCGGGCCGACGCCGCCGCGTGGGAGCCACCGAGCAGCGTGCCGCGCGGTCGCTACGACGTGCTCTCCTGTTCGCACGGCGTCCACCTCCTGCCCCATCCGACGGCGGCCGTCGCCCGGCTGGTGCGGCTGCTGCGTCCGGTCGCGAAGGTCGGGGTCACGGTGTGGCGGCGGGGCGCGCTCGACCAGGTCGGCTCCGCGTTCGCGGACGCGCTGGCCCGGCTGGCGCCGGGGTCCCGGCCGCCGGACCCCCCGACGGCGTCGACGCGGCTCGACACCCCGGACGCTCTTCGCTCCTGGCTGACCGCCTATGGCGCGGGATCCGTCGAGGTCACCGAGCTATCGAATCTTCTGCCCACAACCCCGGAGCTGGCGTGGGATCTGGTGCTCGGGACCGCGTTGCGGGCACCGCTGCTCGCCCTGGCCGCCGACACCGTTGCTGCGGTTCGGGTCGAGTTCCTCGCGCTGCTGACCGAGCGTGATGTCGAGGTCGTCGACGCGGGGACACTCGTCGCGACCGCGGTGGTGGTGCACTGACGGCGATCGCCGGGTTGGGGGCCGGACCGGTCAGACACCTGCCAGACTGTGCGCATGAGTAGGCCCTCCGAAACCGACGACCGCCGCTACGTCCTGACCCTCGGCACCCCCGACCGGACCGGCATCGTCGCCCGCATCTCCACGTTCCTCGCCGACGTCGGCGGGTCGATCGTCGAGGCCGCGTATCACGCCGACCCGGACTCCGGCTGGTTCTTCACCCGGCAGGCCGTTCGCGCGTCGTCGATCGCGCTCGGACTGGACGAGCTGCGGGAACGGTTCGCGGCGGTGGCCACCGAGCTGGGTCCGGACACCGAGTGGACCCTGCACGATTCGGGTCAGCGCAAGCGGATCGTGCTGCTGGTCAGCAAGGAGGGCCACTGCCTGCACGATCTGCTCGGCCGCGCCGCGGGCGGCGAGCTCCCCGCCGACATCGCCGCGGTGATCGGCAACCATCCGGACCTCGAGGAGGTCACCCGCAGGCACGGCATCGACTTCCACTACGTGTCGTTCCCGAAGGACCCGGCCGACCGGGGCCCGGCGTTCGAGCAGGTCCGCAAGCTCGTCGACGTCCACGCCCCGGACGCCGTCGTCCTTGCCCGGTTCATGCAGGTGCTGCCCGCCGAGCTATGCGAGCACTGGGCCGGCCGCGCGATCAACATCCACCACAGCTTCCTGCCGTCGTTCGTCGGCGCCCGCCCCTATCACCAGGCCTTCACGCGGGGCGTGAAGCTGATCGGCGCCACCTGCCACTACGTCACCGCGGAGTTGGATGCAGGCCCAATCATCGAGCAGGACGTGATCCGGGTGGACCATTCCGACGAGGTCCGCGACATGGTCCGACAGGGACGCGACATCGAGAAGCTGGTGCTCGCCCGCGGACTGCGCTGGCACCTCGAGGACCGGGTACTGGTGCACGGCCGCCGGACCGTCGTCTTCAGCTGACGCGGCTCCGCCGCCCGTGCGTGATTTTCACCCCGGTCGGGGTGAAAATCACGCACAGTTGCGGGGTGCCGCGGCGCTCTCACAATTGCCGCAGGCGGCGAATCTCCGCATTCACCTCGGCAGGTGCCTCGACGGTGCTCATGTGCCCGATGCCGGGCAATCGGATCAGCCGGGACAGGTGCTCGTCGGCGTCGAGGCGTTCGCTCATCCGCACCGAGTGGATCTGCGGGGTGAGCCGGTCCGCGGTCCCGACGAGGACGGTGGTGGGCACCGTCAGGTGATCGAGTGACGCGCCGATGTCCAGCGTGCTCAACGCGCGTCCCCAGCCGCCGCGGGTGGCCGGGCTGCACTCGCGGACGATCCGCACGCAGAAGTCCACCTCCTGCCGGGTCGACCCGGGCGCGAGCGCGACGTACTGGACCCCCTTGCGGGTGAGCGGGCTCGCGATGAGCGGCGCCTTGGAGCCGAGGATCGCGGTGCCGACCGGGACCGGGATCGCCGGGCCGCGCTTCGGCCGCGGAATGATCGTCGTCTCGGCGACCAGGTGATCGGATCCGGTGCTCGCCAGCATCACCGCGGACGCCATGGCCTCGACGTGGTCGGGGTACTTCAGCGCCCACGACATGATCGACATGCCACCCATGCTGTGGCCGACGACGACCGCCTTCCGCCCGTCGGTGACGGTGGCGGCGAGGACGGCGTCGAGGTCATCCCCGAGCAGTTCCGGGGTCAGCGGCGTCGGCCCGATGCCCGTCCTGCCGTGGCCCCGCTGGTCGTAGACGACGACGCGGTAGTCGTCGGCGAGCGCGTTGATCTGCGGGTGCCAGAAGGTGGTCGAGCAGGTCCAGCCGTGGGAGAGCACGATCGCGGGGGCGCTCGGGTCGCCGTAGGCGAGCACGTGGATCGGATGCCCGTCCGCGGAGACCACCGGCACCGTCTCCGGATGCAGGATCGGGTCGGACAGTGCCGGGTTCGGCGCGTCGGTCGGTGCGGACGCGGCGCCCCGCCGCGAGCGGACGGCAGCGCCGACTCCGGCGACCGCGGCGAGGGCGGCGGCTCCGACGAACCATCGTCGCGCCGAGGCGCGTGAACTGACCGACACTGGAACTCCTTCACGGCGAGTTGCTGCCGGAAGGGCTTCCGGCAGCAGGTTTCTTGCGGGACTCAGAGGATGTGGGCGCGGCGCATCAGCAGGGTCGACGGACCGCCGATCAGCCCGATCTCGTCGAGGAACTCGATCGTCTTCGCGCTGCCGGAACGAATCCTGTCCTGGTAGTGCGTGTTCGACCGGGCCGCCGCGCGGGCCCGCGCCGGGTCAAGGCCCGCGGCCTCGTAGACCTTCGGATTCACCAGGCTGGTCACCACGAAGTAGGCGGTGACGCCGAGCATGAACCGGATCCGGGCGCGGGTGAATCGGGAGAGGCCGACGACGCGACGCGCGGCCTCCTCGCGGGCGAACTTGATGTGCCGGGCCTCCTCGAGGACGTGGATCCTGCTGACCGTGCGGGTGATCGGCTGGACCCGGTCGTCCTTCATGAAGTCCCGCTGCATCATGTCGAGGATCTCCTCGGCGAACAGCGTTCCACCGTAGGCGAGCGAGCCGCTTGCGGTGGCCTTGAACGGGCGAGCGGACTGCCGGATCCAGGCCCGCGGCTGGTACGACGGAACCCCGAATCGGGTGGCGGCCTTCGCGAACATCGTCGAGTGCCGGCATTCGTCGGCGATCTCGGTGAGCGCGAACTGGAAATGCGGCGTCGCGGGGTCGTGCGAGTAGACGTCCCGGAGCAGCATCTGCATCAGGATCATCTCGAACCAGATGCCGGTGCCCGCGATGCTCGCCGCCTCGTGCTTGGTCAGGGTGACGCGCTGCTCCTCGGTCATCGACTCCCACAGGTCGGTGCCATAGAGGCTGCACCACTCCGGTGTCATGCCGTACAGGTCGTCGGGGATGGGCGCATCCCAGTCGATCTCGACGAGCGGGTCGAACGATTTGCGGGCGGCCGACGCGAGCAACCGCGACGCGGTCTCCTGGCGGTTGCCCACCCGCATCGCGGTGGAGGGACTGTCGTGGACGATCGGCATGGCGACCTCCTCGTCGAGTGCCTCGGCCGACTGTGCCAGCCGCCGTCGGCGCCTTCCCGGTACGCCGACCTACACCTCAACCATGCGTCGTCGAGATACCCGTTGTCAACGGTATCTGTGACTTACATTCTCAGAAAGTTGGTCACCAGCGGGGGCCGCGCTGAACCTCGTCGACCCGCGGCCGCACATCGACCAGATAGACGCAGATCGCGACGACCGCGACGAGCCCGAACAGGGACACGACACCGAACAGGAACACCATGAGCATGGCGGCGGCGAGAATGCCGATCCAGATGGGCTTGCTGAGCTTGTCGACCGCGGTGAACGCGTCCGTGCGCTGCCGGACGGCATGAAACAGCGCGAAGGCACCCGCACCCAGGGCGAGGAGTCGGAGAGCGATCATGATCAGCGCGGTCAGGTTGTAGGCCGTGGTCACGAATCCATCCTAGTCGGCGACGGCTCCCCCGCCGCGGGTGCAGCGAGGGAGCCGTGCGTTCGTCCGTCGAGACGGGTCAGGCGTCGGTCGCCTTCGGCGCGGCCTTCTTGGCGGGCGCCTTGGTCGCGGTCGGCTTGGCGGCGGTCTTCGCCGGTGCCGGCTTGGCTGCGGTCTTCGCCGGGGCGGGCTTCGCGGCCGCGGTCTTGGGCTGCGCGGCCTTCGCCGGGGTCGCCTTGGCCGGGGCAGGCTTGGCCGCGGGAGCCGGGGCGGGCTTCGCGGCCTGCTTCGGTGCGGCGGAGGCCACCTTGCTGGCGGCCGACTCCGTGGTCGCCTCGGCCTTCTCGCCCGCCCCGACGAACCGGCTGGCCACCTGCTCGCCCGCGTCGGCGACGGCATCGGACACCTCGTCGGCCACGTCGCTGATCTTCTCCGCGGCGCGGCCCGCGAGCTTCGCGGCCTGCTCACCAACGGCACGGGTCTGCCGAGCCACGGTGCCCAGCGCCTCCTCGGTCAGCGTCGCGGCATCTTCGAACGCCGATTCCGCGCGCTCGAGCCCCTCCTCGACGGCCGCCTGCTTGCGCAGCCGCTCGACCGTTTCCTCACCGCGCTCGGCCAGCGAGGTGTAGATGTCCGATGCCACCTTGAGGTAGGCCTCGGCGACCTTGCGCAGCTCGTCGGCGGTGAACTTCTCGCGCAGCTCGGCGAGCTCCTCGGGCAGCTCGGACGGCAGCCCGGCGAGCCGCTCCCGCAGCGATTCGACGCCCTCGGTCAGGTCGCCGGTCAGCTTGTCGAAACGCTCCTTGGCGCCGTCGACGGTGAGGTCGTCACCGGCGGTGGCGGCGCGTTCGCGGACCTGCGCGACGACGTCGGCGACGGCCTGCACGACGACGTCGCCCGCGCCGACCGCGGCGTAGAGCGGGGTGATCACGGTGTCGAGACCCTTGATGTCAGTCATCTTCGTTCTCCTGTTGATCGGGCTGGGTTTCCGTTCGCGGCTCGTTCTCACGCCGGAACGATTCGTAGATTTCGAGGAGCACCTGCTTCTGCCGCTCGGTGATGGAGATGTCGGACAGCAGTGCGTCCCGCACCGGACTGGCTGGGCGTTGCTCGAGCAGTCCAGCCCGCATATACAGCACCTCGGACGACATCCGAAGGCCCTTCGCGATCTGGCCGAGGACCTCGGCGGACGGCTTGCGCAGCCCGCGCTCGATCTGGCTCAGATACGGATTGCTGACCCCCGCCAACTGCGACAGTTGGCGCAGCGACACCTGCGCGGCTTCGCGTTGCGACCTGATGAAGCCGCCGATGTCCTGCGCTGCAGAGCTGACCACCCGGGCCGCGACGTCGCCGGCACTGTCACCGGTCGATCGGGTGTCGTCGGTCATGCTCTGCCTCCCTCCCCTGTGTGCGCCGTCCACGGTACGGGAGGGTGCTAGCTCTTGCAAGCACTCGTGCTAGCAGGCGCGCTCACGTCACCCGAACAGCAGCTGCGACACCGTGTAGATCGCGAGACCCGCGAGCGCACCGACCACGGTGCCGTTGATCCGAATGAACTGCAGATCCCGCCCCACCTGCAGTTCGATCTTCCGGCTCGCCTCCTCGGCGTCCCATCGGGCGACGGTGTCGGTGATGATCGCGGTGATCTCGGTGGTGTAGTTCGCGGCGACGTAGCGCACGGCGGTGTCCAGCCAGCCGTCCACCTTCGCCCGCAGTTCCGGCTCGTCCCGCAGCCGCTCACCGAGACGGATCACCGTGTCCCTGGTCTTCCCGCGCAGCGCACTGTCGGGATCGTCGACCGATTCGAGGATCATCCGCTTGGCCACCTTCCACGCGGCCTCGGCCGCCCCGGTGACCTCCTTGCGGCCCATCAGTTCGGTCTTGATCTTCTCCGCCTTCGCCATCGTCGCGGGATCGTGCTGCAGGTCCTGCGCGAAATCGATCAGGAACCGGTTCGCGGCCACCCGCACCTCGTGGTCCGGGTTTGATCGCACCTTCCAGGTGAACTCGACGAGCTCGCGGTGGATCTTCTCGCCGAGCAGCAGGTCGACGAACTTCGGCGACCACGACGGGCTGTCGCGGTCGATGATCCGGTCGATCGTCGGCTGGCTGGCAAGGGCCCACTGGTGGGCCCGCTCCGCGAGCATGTCCAGCAGCGGCAGCTGCCGGTTGTCGGCGAGCAACTCCTCGAGGACCTTCCCGATCGGCGGTCCCCACGCGGGCTCCGCGATCCGGCGCACGATGGTGCTGTCGATGATCTGCTGCACGTCCTCGTCGCGCAGCACCCCGACGAAGGCGCGCAGCAGCGTCGCGGTCTCGGCAGCCACCCGCTCGGCATGGGTCGGCTCGGCCAGCCACGTGCCGACCCGCAACGGCACCTCCGCCGACCGCACCTTCTGCGACACCACGTCGGGCGCGAGGAAGTTCTCGCCGACGAAACTGCCGAGGCTCGACCCCAGCTGGTCCTTCTTCTTCTTGATGATCGCGGTGTGCGGGATCCGCAATCCGAGCGGATGCCGGAACAGCGCGGTCACCGCGAACCAATCCGCGAGCGCACCGACCATGCCCGCCTCGGACGCGGCCCGCACGTACCCCACCCACTCCCCCGCGCCCCGGGACTCCTGCCACCGGCAGAACAGGTACACCACGGTCGCGAACAGGAGAAAGCCCGTCGCCACCGCCTTCATTCGCCGCAGATCACGCCGCTTGGCCGCGTCGTCGACGCTCAACAACTGCATCACCTCGACAATTGTGCCGAAATTCGGCGAGTCACCGGGGAGGACCGGCTCCGCGCGGGGCGTGCGCCGTAAGCTGAACCGAAGATCGATCTGAACGGATGTGGCATACACCAGTGTCGAACAAGACAGCCCCCGACGCCGCCGAGGCCGCCGGCTCCGCACCCGAGGCGAAGGCGGAGAAGCCCGACGGGCGCAAGCGCCGCTGGCGCGAGCACAAGATCGCGCGCCGGGAGGAGCTGGTCGACGGCACCCTCGCCGCGATCCGGGCCCGTGGCCGCGAGGTCGGGATGGACGAGATCGCCTCTGAGATCGGCGTCTCGAAGACCGTCCTCTACCGCTACTTCAACGACAAGAACGATCTCACCAGCGCGACGATGACCCGCTGGGTGGAGACGGTCCTCGCCCCCCGCATGTACGCGGCGATCGGCGCCGACATGGACGAGTACGCGCTCGTCCGGGTCGCGATCACCGCCTACGTGGAGACGGTCGCCGAGGACACCGAGGTGTACCTCTACGTGATGGCGAACAGTTCCGGAGCCAGCCGTGACGTGGTCGCCGAGTCGGAGCGGATGATCGCCGAGGCGCTGTCCGCCGTCCTCGGGCTGAAGCTGCGGCAGATGGAGATGGATTCCGGTGGCGCGCTGCCGTGGGCGTACGGCATCGTCGGCGCCGTCCAGCTGGCCACCCACTGGTGGATCTCGAACCGGTCGATGACCGCGGAGGATCTGATCGACTACCTGGCGATGATGACGTGGGGTGGGGTGACCGGGATCGCCGCGGTCGCCGGCTCGCCGGCACGCTTCAAGTCCGTTCCGCACCCGCTGCTCGAGGAGCGGGACGGCCTCTAGATCCGCGCCGTTCCCGCCGAATGCGCGCGCCGAATGGCAGAGTCGCGGCATGGGCACGAGCGAGGGCTGGCAGGTTCCGGCAACCGAGGCGCTGCGCGTCACGTCCGACACCCGGGTCGCCGACCTGGACACGAACGGCATGCCCGGCTTCGCGGGCAACAAGACGCTGGGTGAGCGTCTCCTCGAGGAGCGTGGGGCCGTCCTGTCCGGCCTGCAGGAGAAGCTCTTCGCGAACGGCCGCAGCTCCGACGAGCACCGGTCGGTGCTGCTGATCCTGCAGGGCATGGACACCGCGGGCAAGGGCGGGATGATGCGCCACGTGATCGGGCACGTGGACCCGCAGGGCGTCGATCACGCCTCGTTCGGGGTACCGACCGCCGAGGAGAAGCGGCACCACTACCTGTGGCGGGTCAGGAAGGAACTGCCCCGCAGGGGGCAGATCGGCGTCTTCGACCGCTCCCACTACGAGGACGTGCTGGTGGTGCGGGTCCACGACCTGGTTCCGACGGGCGAGTGGGAGCCCCGCTACGACGAGATCAATCAGTTCGAACGGGACCTGGTCGAGTCCGGAACCACGCTGGTGAAGGTCGCGATGTTCGTCTCGCTCGACGAGCAGAAGAAGCGGCTCTCCGAGCGGCTGGAACGTCCGGACAAGCACTGGAAGTACAACCCGGGCGACGTCACCGAACGCGGCTTCTGGCCCGAGTACCGGGAGGCGTACCAGGCGATGCTGGACCGCACCTCGACCGAGCATGCCCCGTGGTACGCGGTGCCGTGCGACCGGAAGTGGTACAGCCGCCTCGCCGTCACCGAACTGTTGATCGACGCGCTGGAACGGCTGGACCTCGACTGGCCCGCCGCCAACTTCGACGTCGAGACCGAGAAGCGTCGCCTGGCGCGGTCCTGACCTGCGCCCGGCAGACCGGTCAGGGGAAGTGCGGCACGTCCAGGCCCAGCTTGCGGTCGTGCCGGACGGTCCCGCCGACGACGGTGACCGCAGTCGCGACCGTGAGCAGGAATACCCCGCCCGCGAGCGCCGCCCAGCCGCCGTACCCGCTGCCCGCCGCGACGAGGAACGTCCCCATCGAGATGACGGCCAACAGGGCGCACGCGAACCCCACCCAGCCAGCAACGATGTTCAGGCTCATACGGATCACTCCTTGACCGGCCACGCGGTTCCGCCCGGCAGCGGGAACCGCGGCGTATGCCGACGCTGTCTGTGGTCGTGGCGCACCGCGCCTCCGACCAGTCCGAGGCCGACCGCGACGGCGATCATGAACACCACCGCGGCGATCACCGCCCAGCCGGCGTAGCCCGATGCCGCCGCGACGACGGCCATCGCGAGGCTGATGACGGCGATGAGTCCGAGCGCGTAGCCAGCCCATTCGGAGAACAGATGCAGCTTCATCGTTCCTACCTCCTCGTCGCGAGGTTCGGCTGGTGTGACCGACGCTACGCCCGGTTGCCCGCCCGCGACAGGGCCCGCCGCCGCGGGCGGAACCTCACGCCCGGCCGATGAGCTCGGGGTGCTGGGTGAACTTGCCGACCAGCGCGTTGCAGAAGCAGCCGAGGTCGAGCAGGCCGCGGCTGGTGACCAGGTTCCGGTCGACGACGACCTTCTCGTTCACGTGCGTGCCCCCCGCGTTGACGATGTCGGTGCGCAGGCTGGGCCAGCTGGTGAGGGTCCGGCCGTCGACGACCCTCGCTTCGATGAGCAGCCAGGGTCCGTGCCCGATCGCGGCGACCGGTTTGCCGATGTGCATGAAGTGCCGCACGAACGCCACCGCGTGGTCGTCGGTGCGCAGTCGGTCCGGACCGAGCGTTCCGCCCGGCAGGATCAGCGCGTCGTAGTCGTCGACGTCGGCCCGGCCGACGAGCAGATCCACCGGGAACCGGTCGCCGAGCATCACGTCGGCGCGGTACGCCTGGATCTCGCCCGGCGCGATCGAGAGCAGCGCGGTGCGGCCGCCCGCCTCCTCGACTGCGCGGCGGGTCTCGGTCAGTTCGTCCTGTTCGACCCCGTCCGCGGCAAGCACCGCCACCCGGCGTCCGTGAAGTTGCTGGCCCATCGCCCCGACCCTTCATGCTGTGACCTACATCACGAGTATGACCCCTCGGCGGGCGATGCGGCTACGCCGCCCGTGCGCGATTCTCACCCCAATAGGGGTACGAATCACGCACGGTTCGCCCGGGTCAGAACGTCGCCGCGTCGATGACGAAGCGGTAGCGGACGTCGCTGCGCAGCACCCGGTCGTACGCCTCGTTGATCCGGTCCGCGGCGATGACCTCGATCTCTGCGGCGATGCCGTGCTCGGCGCAGAAGTCCAGCATCTCCTGGGTCTCGCGGATGCCGCCGACGTTGGAGCCTGCGAGGCTGCGCCGGTTGCCGGCGAGGGAGAAGCCGCGCAGGGTCAGTGGCTGCTCGGGCAGCCCGAGCATGACGAGGGTGCCGTCGAGCGCGAGCGTCCCGAGGTAGGCGTCGAGGTCGAGGTTGACCGACACGGTGTTGAGAATCAGGTCGAAGCTGGCGCGCAACTCCTTGAAGACCGCCGGGTCGGCGGTCGCGCGGTAGTGATCGGCGCCGAACCGCAGCCCGTCCTCCCGCTTCGACAGCGACTGACTGAGCACGGTGACCTCGGCGCCCATCGCGTGCGCGATCTTGACACCGACGTGCCCGAGCCCGCCCATCCCGACGATCGCGACCCGCGTGCCGGGCCCGGCGTTCCAGTGCCGCAACGGCGAATACAGGGTGATCCCGGCGCACAGCAGCGGCGCCGCGACATCGAGGGCGAGACCGTCCGGCACGGACACCACGAAACGTTCGGTGACGACGATGTGCGTCGAGTAGCCGCCCTGCGTGACCAGCCCGTCCTCCCGGCCGACGGAGTTATAGGTCGCGGTGACCCGGTTGGCGCAGTACTGCTCCTCGCCCGCCGCGCAGGGCGCGCAGGTGCCGCACGAGTCCACGAAACAGCCGACCCCGACGCGGTCGCCGACCCGGTGCCGGGTCACGTCGACGCCGACGCCCGTGACGATCCCGGTGATCTCGTGTCCCGGCACGACGGGATAGCGGGTGCCGCCCCACTCGTTGCGGGCGGTGTGGATATCGGAGTGGCAGATGCCCGCGTACTTGATCTCGATGAGGACGTCGAGCGGACCGAGGTCGCGGCGCTCGATGGAGGTCTTCTCGAGCGGGGCGTCGGGGGCGGTCGCGGCGAATGCGGAGACGGTGAGCATGCCCCTATGTCTATCCCCGCACCGGAGCCGTGCGCAACGCGGACCCCATGGGTGATTCGTCCGATTTCCCAACGAAACGCCGCCGCGGTGAGTAGCCTCGCCTGAACTGAACGAACGTCCAACTACAGAGTCGGGTCAAGGAGTCTGATGCGCAGGCCATCCTCCCTCGGGGCAGCGGCGATCGCGGTCGCGGCGCTGTTCACCACCACCGCCCCCGCGACCGCAGCGGAGCCACCCCCGCCCTCCACCCGGATCCACGTCGAGGGTCGCGACTTCGTCGACGAGTTCGGGCGGACCATGCTGCTGCACGGCGTCAACAACGTCGACAAGGATCCGCCGTACGTGATCCCCGGCGACGGCCTCACCCTCACCGCGGCGGACGCGGACCTGCTGGCCGGGTACGGCTTCAACACCGTGCGACTCGGCGTCGAGTTCGAGGCGCTGATGCCCGAGCGGGGGGTGCTCGACACCGACTACCTCGATCGCCTGGTCGGCGTCGCGGATGTGCTCGCCGAGCGCGGCCTGCACGTGCTGTTCGACAACCACCAGGACTCGCTCGGAAAACCATGGGGCGGGAACGGCTTTCCCGCCTGGTCGATCGAGTCCCGGCCGCGACCCGGCGAACCGAACCCCGGATTCCCGATGAACTACCTGATGCCGAGCATGCTGGCCGGGTGGGACGAGGTGTGGAACAACCGGGGCGGCGTCCTCGACCATCTGGGCACCGCGCTGGCGGCGCTCGCCGACCGGGTCGACGGCAAGCCCGGCGTGCTCGGGATCGAGGTGCTGAACGAGCCGTGGCCGGGCACCCCCTTCCTGACCTGCTTCCCTCGCGGCTGCCCCGACTTCGACCGCAAGTACCAGGCGGCCATGCAGCGGGTCACCGACCACATCCGCGCGGTCAGCCCGACGATCCCGGTGTTCTGGGAGCCGAACGTGACCTGGAACCAGGCGATGCCGAGCTTCCTCGGCGACCCCCCGATCGCGGACCCGAACATCGCGATGTCGGTGCACGACTACTGCATCCCCAGTCAACTGAGCATCTACGGCGGCGTGCTCGGCGGCGCGACGGCGGCCTGCCCGGTCCAGTACGACACGACCTGGCGGAACATCGATGCGCTGCGCGACCGGACCGACCGGCCGCTGCTGGTGACCGAGTTCGGGGACGTGGATCCGGAAATGTTGTCGGCAACGACATCCCGCGCCGACGATCGCTTCGTCGGGTGGCACTACTGGCACTACTCGTCCCGGTTCGGTCCCACCCCGAGGCCCGACCCGTTCACCGGTGAGACCGGACGGCAACTGGTGCGCACCTATCCTCGTGCGACGGCGGGAACCCCAGGCAGGCTTCAGTTCAACCCCGACGGCGGCGACTTCCGGTACACCTATACCGCGGCGGCGTCCGCGGCCCCCACCGAGATCTACACCTCCCCCCTGCACTACCCCGACGGGTACCTGGCGACCGTCGAGGGCGGCGAAATCACCTCCGCACCCGACGCCCGCCTCGTCACGGTGCGGGCGACTCCCGGTGCAACGGTGACGGTGTCGATCCACCGGCCGGACTCCGACGGCACCGATCTGCCCGGCACGACGAGCAGCACCGACGGTCTGTTCGCAGGCAGCCTGTCGGGATCCGCGGGCAGCTGACCGGTCTCGACACAGAAAGGCCCCGAACCGACATCGGTTCGGGGCCTTTCCATCCCAGACGACGGTGCAGTCTGGGCCCCTCGAAGCGCTCCGTCCGTGGCCGCGACCACTCACGGGCCACGGACGGCAGCGCACGACTTGTCGCGGCGTCACCCCTGCTCGGCCGCCCGGCGCCGCAATCGGCGCGCCGCGGCGACGAGGTTCCGCAGGGACGGCTCGAGCTGCCAGTAGTGGCGGGTCTTGAGGCCACCGTCCGGGTTCGCCCACAACCGGTCCAGGTCCACCGACTCCGCGGCCTCGGTGAGCAGGTCATCGAGTTCGTCGATGTCCGGGATGCGGGCGGAACGGGACTCGTACACGCCCGGGCCGACGCCGTGGGTCAGCTTGCGCTCCTTGATCGCGTCGAGCACCCACCCGATCGACCGGGTCGCCACGATCGCGGTGACGTCGCAGTCCATCCGCTCGATCGCGTCCACCACCTCGGCGCGGCTGGTGTACGTCAGGTGCGTGTGGATCTGCGTCTCCGGCTTCGCACCGCCGGTCGCGAGTCGGAACGCGTCGACCGCCCATCCGAGGTATTCGGATCGGCCACCGGCCCGCAGCGGCAACAGTTCCCGGACCGCGGGCTCGTCGACCTGGATGATTGCGATGCCCGCCGCCTCCAGGTCGGCGACCTCGTCGCGGATCGCCAACGCCAGCTGGTCGGCGGTCTCGTGCAGCGGCTGATCCTGCCGAACGAACGAGCGCGCCAGCATCGTCACCGGACCGGTCAGCATGCCCTTGACCGGGCGATCGGTCAGCGACTGCGCGTACCCGATCCACTCGACCGTCATCGGACCGCGACGCCGGACGTCGCCGTAGAGGATCGGCGGACGCACACAGCGCGACCCGTACGCCTGCACCCAGCCGTTGTGGGTGAACGCGAATCCGTCCATCAGCTCCGCGAAGTACTGGATCATGTCGTTGCGCTCGTGCTCACCGTGCACGAGGACGTCGAGACCGATGTCCTCCTGCAGGCGGATGGTGCGCTCGATCTCTTCCTGGATGCGCTTGACGTAGTCCGGGTATTCGAGACGGCCCTGCCCGAGGTCGTACCGCACCTTGCGGATCTCGTCGGTCTGCGGGAACGATCCCAGCGTGGTCGCGGGCACCAGTGGCAGGTCCAGCCGGGCCTGCTGCGCGACCCGCCGCTCCTCGTAGGGTGCCCGAACCCGGTGTTCGGGCCGGATCGCGTTGACCCGGGACCGGACCTCGTGCTTCTGCTTGAAGTGCACCGACGTCGGCTTCTTCCGCCACCGCTCGGATGGGCCCTCGGTCAGTGCCTTCGCGAGCGACACCACCTCGCCGACCTTCTGCTTCGCGAACGCCATCCGGTCCGCGACGTCGCCGTCGAGGTCCCATTCGGCGAGCACGTCGTAGGGCACGTGCATCAGCGAACACGAGGTCGAGACGACCAGGTCGGGGATCACATCCTTGAGCTGTGACAGGTAGGTCAGGGTCACGAAATTGTCTGCGCGCCAGACGTTCCGGCCGTTGACAACGCCTGCGTAGAGCCGCTTGCGCTTGAGGCCGGGGATTGTCGCGAGCTCGTCCGCCTTCATCTTGCCGTACACCAGGTCGAGACCGATGGCCTCGATCGAGGTGCCTGCGAGAATCGTCAGCGCCTCCCCGAGATTGCCGTACGGACCGGTGACCAGGATCCGCGGTCGCAGCGGCGCGTGGGCGAGCGTCCTGTACGCACGCTCGAGTGCGGCCAGTTCCGCGGCGCTGCGGTCCTGGGTGAACATCGGTTCGTCCAGCTGGACGCAGGTGGCGCCCGCCTTCGCAAGGAGCTCGAACAGCGCCTCGTACTGCGGGAGCAGCGAGTCGAGCAGGTCGAGGGGCGAGAACCCTTCCCCCGCACCCGGTCCCACCTTGGACAGCAGCAGCAGCGAGACCGGGCCGAGCACCACCGGTCGCAGCTCGATGCCGCGCTCCTTGGCGCGCTCGAACTCGTCCATCAGCGCGTCCGCGTGCAACGAGAAGGCGGTGTCCGCATCGAGTTCGGGCTGACGGTAGTAGTAGTTGGTGTCCACGAACCGGACCAGCTCGAGCGGCGGGAAGTCCGGCCTGCCGCGTGCCATCGTGAAGTAGAAGTCCAGCTCGTCGAGCTCACCCTGCAGCGGCGCGAACCGCGCGGGGACCGCACCGAACAGCAGTGCATTGTCGAGGACGTGGTCGTAGTAGGAGAAGGTGTTGCCGGGGACCTGCGTCAAACCGGTCGCGGCCAGTTCACTCCAGGTCTGCTCCTGGAGTTCACGCCCGACCTCGATCAGCTCGGCCTGGGTGGACCGGCCGTGCCAGTACGCCTCCAGGGCCCGCTTGAGTTCACGTCGGGGTCCGATCCGGGGGTAGCCCAGGACGCTGGAACCGTAGGTAGCTGCGCTGCGTGACATTCGTGTCGACCCTTCCGTGATGCGCTTCGCGCCCGTGCGTGATTTTCACCCCGGCTGGGGTAAAAATCACTCACGGGCGCCGAAGGTGCTTGGGTGGCTAGCTGGCCTTCTTGGCGACGCGCCCGTTCTCGCCGTACTCGTAGAAGCCGCGGCCTGCCTTCTTGCCGACCAGGCCTGCCTCGACCATCCGCTGCAGCAACGGCGGGGCCGAGTACAGCGGCTCCTTGAACTCCTCGTACATGGAGTCGGCGATCGACTTGACGGTGTCGAGGCCGACCAGGTCGGTCAGCGCGAGCGGCCCCATCGGGTGTGCGCAGCCGAGGACCATCGTCTTGTCGATGTCCTCCTTGGTGGCGAACCCGGATTCAACCATGCGGACCGCCGAGAGCAGGTACGGCACCAGCAGCGCGTTCGCGATGAAGCCTGCGCGGTCACTGGACCGCACGACCTGCTTGCCGAGGATCTCGCTCGCGAACGCCTCCGCCCGCTCGGAGACGGCGGCGCCGGTCTTGAGCGTGGTGACCAGCTCGACGAGCGGAAGCACCGGGACCGGGTTGAAGAAGTGCATTCCGATGACCCGCTCGGGGTGGTTGGTGGTGATGCCGAGCTTCATGATCGGGATGGAGGAGGTGTTGGACGCGAGGACCGCGTTCGGGTCGGTGACGATCTGGTCGAGCTCGGTGAAGATCGCGCTCTTGACCTTCTCGTCCTCGACGACGGCCTCCACGACGAGCTGCCGGTCGGCGAAGTCGCCGAGGTCGGAGGTGAATCGCAGCCGCCAGGCGGCCTGTTCGCGCTCCCGCTCGGTGATCTTCCCGCTGCTCACGCCGCGGTCGAGCGAGCGCAAAATGCGCGCGCGTCCGGCGGCAGCGAGTTCGCGGGTCTGCTCGTACACCAGGACGTCGACATGTGCGCGGGCGCACACCTCGGCGATTCCGGCGCCCATCTGTCCGGCGCCGATCACGCCGACGCGCTGAATCTTTTCGCTGGTCACGTCAGCTCCTCATCGTGTGGTGGATCGTCATCGTCATGAAGCAGGTCGTGCTGGATGTCTCGCGGTTGTCCAGCCCCGCCGCGAGGCCCGGGCTGTGGGCCCCGCGGCGGGGTGAACGGTGAGTCGGTCAACCGTTGCGAGGGCGCCGGGGGAAGCGCCATCGCGGTGACACGGGAGGTTCCCTGGGGAACCAGCCGGTTCCTAGTGGAACTGGCCCTCCTCGGTGGAGCCCTTCAGGGCCGCCGTGGAGGTGTTCGGGTCGACAGTGGTGGCGATGCTGTCGAAGTAGCCGGCGCCAACCTCACGCTGGTGCTTGACGGCGGTGAAGCCACGCTCGGCAGCGGCCTTGAACTCGCGCTCCTGCAGGTCGACGAACGCGGTCATGCCCTCGCGGGCGTAGCCGTGCGCCAGGTCGAACATGCCGTAGTTGAGCGAGTGGAAGCCAGCGAGGGTGATGAACTGGAACTTGAAGCCCATCGCACCGAGCTCACGCTGGAACTTCGCGATGGTCGCGTCGTCCAGGTGCGCCTTCCAGTTGAAGGACGGCGAGCAGTTGTAGGCCAGCAGCTGGTCCGGGAACTCACTGCGGACGGCCTCGGCGAACTGCTTCGCGACCTCGAGGTCCGGCACGCCGGTCTCCATCCAGATCAGGTCGGAGTACGGCGCGTACGCCTTGGCGCGGGCGATGCAGGGCTCGATGCCGTTCTTGATGCCGTAGAAGCCCTCGGCGGTGCGGGTGCCGTCGAGGAACGGGCGGTCGCGCTCGTCCACGTCGGAGGTGATCAGCGTTGCGGCCTCGGCGTCGGTGCGGGCGATGACGACCGTCGGGACGTCGGCAACGTCGGCCGCGAGGCGGGCGGAGGTCAGGGTGCGGATGTGCTGCTGGGTGGGGATGAGCACCTTGCCACCGAGGTGGCCGCACTTCTTCTCCGACGCGAGCTGGTCCTCCCAGTGCGAACCGGCGACGCCAGCCGCGATCATGGCCTTCTGCAGCTCGTAGACGTTGAGGGCACCGCCGAAGCCTGCCTCGCCGTCGGCGACGATCGGGGCGAGCCAGTTGTCGACGGAGGTGTCACCCTCGACCTTGGCGATCTCGTCGGCGCGCAGCAGCGCGTTGTTGATGCGACGAACCACCTGCGGCACCGAGTTGGCCGGGTAGAGGCTCTGGTCCGGGTAGGTGTGGCCGGACAGGTTCGCGTCACCGGCGACCTGCCAACCGGACAGGTAGATGGCCTTGAGGCCGGCGCGGACCTGCTGCACGGCCTGGTTGCCGGTGAGGGCGCCGAGGGAGTTGATGTAGTCCTCGTTGTTGACGAGGTCCCAGAGGATCTCGGAGCCGCGCCGGGCGAGGGTGGCTTCCTCGACAACGGAGCCCTGGAGCTTCACAACCTGCTCGGCGGTGTAGTTGCGGGTGACGCCCTTCCAGCGAGGGTTGGTGTCCCAATCCTTCTGGATCTCAGCTGCGGTCTTCGGGGTGCCGGTGGTCGACATCAAGACTCCACTCTCTCTGCTGCCTTTCGGGGACTGCGCTTCCAGTACGTCTGTACGGCTTCGCATCCTTGCCAGGCCCTTCCTGTGTACGTATCGAGAGTGGCACACGCGGAAACCCCCGTCTACCTGTTGCAAATGCCAACCTTCGCTAGCTTTTCAAATCCACTTGCCAACTTTGCAAAGAACGCCACGCCGATTGACACAGGTTCTAGCGCGGGGAAAGTTACCGCCAAGTAGCAAATCCGCAGGCCGCGGCCCCGCCGGGCGCGCGTGCCGCGCGGCACCCCGGGTCCGCCCCGCCGCCCCGTTGCGCCACGACACTCACCGCCCCCGGAGGCCAACTGTGAGTGCAGTCACCGTCGGTGCGCCTTTGCAGGTCGGCGAACCCGGACTCCGCGGCGGCCCCGGCCGTGTCGCACCCCGCCTCGATCCGCGTCGACCGTTAGCGTGGCGTCCAACGTGCACCCCCGACGATCGCGGAGTGTGAGGCCCATGCCGCTGTACGAATTTCGATGCCCCGACTGCGGACCGTTCGAGCAGTCCCACCCAATGACGGCCGTCCCCGCCGCGACCGGGTGCATCGAGTGCGACGGCCCGGCACCTCGCCGGGTCTCCGCGCCCCGCCTCGGGCACCTCGGGTCGCCCGAGATGGCGCTGCTCGACCGCACCGCACGCTCCGCCCACGAACCGGACACGGTGTCCGCGCCGCCGCCCCGCCGTCGCAGCACACCGATGTCGACGGACCCACGCCACCGGACACTGCCACGCCCGTAGAACCGTTCGTCGTTGGAAGGAGAACCATGCCCGAACTGCTGTTCCCGCTCGATTCCACGAGGAAGTTCACCGATCAGGCGATCGTCGGCCACAACCGGTGGCACCCGGACATTCCGGCCGCCGTCACCGTCAAACCGGGCGACGCATTCCGGGTGCACTGCCGGGAGTGGTTCGACGGCGCCATCCGCAACGACGATTCCGCCGACGACATCCGCGACGCCCCGCTGACCACCGTGCACACCCTGTCGGGACCGTTCGCGGTCGAGGGCGCCCGGCCGGGCGACCTGCTGATCGTCGACATCCTGGACATCGGGCCGATCCCGCAGGAGGATGCCGGTCCGCTCGCCGGCCAGGGCTGGGGATACACCGGCATCTTCTCCCGCGGCAACGGTGGCGGCTTCCTCACCGAGCAGTTCCCGGACGCGTACAAGGCGGTCTGGGACTTCGCGGGCCAGACCGCGACCTCGCGGCATGTGCCGCACGTGAAGTTCACCGGCATCGTCCACCCCGGGTTGATGGGGACCGCGCCGTCGGCAGCGCTGCTGGCGAAGTGGAACGCGCGCGAGGGGGCCCTGATCGCCACCGACCCGGACCGGGTTCCGCCGTTGGCGCTTCCGCCCGAACCGAGGGACGCGGTGCTGGGGTCGCTGCCCGCAGGCGAGTTCGATCGGGTCGCGGGCGAGGCGGCGCGCACGGCCCCGCCGCGGGAGAACGGCGGGAACCAGGACATCAAGAACCTCACCAAGGGCAGTCGTGTCTTCTATCCGGTGTTCGTGGACGGGGCGAACCTGTCGGTCGGCGACCTGCACTTCTCCCAGGGCGACGGGGAGATCACGTTCTGCGGCGCCATCGAGATGGGCGGCTTCATCGACCTGCGCGTCGATCTGATCAGGGGCGGGATGGATACCTACGGGGTCTCCGAGAACGCGATCTTCATGCCCGGCAACACCGACCCGCAGTATTCGGAGTGGTTGGCGTTCTCCGGGACGTCGGTGACCCTCGACGGCGAGCAGCGCTACCTCGACTCGCACCTGTCGTACCAGCGGGCCTGCCTGCACGCGATCGACTACCTGACCAAGTTCGGATACAGCCCCGAGCAGGCGTACCTGTTGCTCGGGGCCGCCCCGATCGAGGGCAGGCTGTCCGGCGTCGTTGACGTGCCGAACTCCTGCTCGACGGTGTACCTGCCGACCGCGATCTTCGACTTCCCGGTGGCGCCGTCCGCGGCCGGGCCGGTGCAGATCGACCCGGGCATCGGGGCACCGCGTTCGGAAAACCGCTGACGGGTCCGCTTTCCGCACCCCGCAACACCCCTGTGCACACGGGGCCTCCAGCACGCACACCCCCACTGCACGCCCAACACCCCTGCGCACCCCGCAACACCCCTGTGCACACGGGGCCTCCAGCACGCACACCCCCACTGCACGCCCAACACCCCTGCGCACGACGGAAAATCCGTGTGCACAGGGGTGTTGGGAGCGAACTCGGGATCAGATGGTGCGCTTGACCGCGCGGATCCCGACCCACAGCCCGACCGCACAGGTCACGGCCGCGGCGACGAATCCCCACGCGACGTCGGCGTCCCACATCGTTCCGGTGAACAGTGCCCGCTCGGCATCGACGATGTAGGTCAGCGGGTTCACCTTCGACACCGCCTGCATCCAGCCGGGCCCGGCCTCCAGCGGCAGCATCATGCCCGCAAGGAGCAGCAGCGGGAAGATCACCGACTGCTGCACACCCCAGAACACCCACTCCCGGTTCTTCGAGGCGAGACCGAGCGCGTAGGACAGCGCGCCGAGCCCGATCCCGAAGACACCGAGGATGAGCAGTCCGACGAGCACGTGCAGCGGGTAGAAGACCAGCCCGAACGGGATCGCGACGACGGTGATCAGCAGCGCCTGGGCGACGAGCGGCGCGAACTCCTTGAGCGCCCGCCCCACCAGGATCGAGGACCGGTCCAGTGGGGTCGCGAGGATCCGCTCGTACGCCCCGGTCATCAACTCGTACAGCAGGTTTCCGCCGACCATCCCGGTGCCGAAGATCGCGATCATCACGAGCACGCCGGGCAGGAACCACTGCAGCGCCGATTCGCCGTCGATGCCGCCCGCGCCGAGCATCCCGTCCAGCAGCGGCCCGAACAGGCCGAGGAACACCAGCGGCTGCAGCAGCGAGAAGATCAGTGTGAACGGGTCGCGCAGCACGACGAGGATCTCGCGGGTGAACACCGCCCCGGTGTCGTGGAACCACTTGCCCAGCCGCGAGCGTTCCGGAAGCGTCTCGGGCTCCGCCGCGATCCGGTTGATCACCTCGGTCATGCCGCCTCCTCGCGCAGGGACCGTCCGGTCAGGTTCAGGAACACGTCGTCGAGCGACGCGGGCTTGACGTCGGTGGACGCGACGGGCACGCCAGCCGAGTCGAGGGTCCGCAGCAGCGGCGGCACCAGTTCCGGACCGTTGTGGGTGGTGAGGGCGAGCCGCACCGCGCCGGTGTCGGTGACCGTCTCGGTGACGCCGGTGACGTCGGACGGGAGCACCGACCGCGCGGCGGCGACACCCTCACCCGCGGCCACCTCGATGGTCACGACGTCGTCGGCGAAGTCGCGTTTGAGCACCGCCGGAGTCGCGTCGGCGATGACGGTGCCGTTGTCGATCAACACGATCCGCTCGGCCATCGCGTCGGCCTCGTCGAGATAATGCGTGGTGAGGAGCAGCGTCATCGCGTTCTCCTCCCGCAGCCGCAGCACGTGCTCCCACAGGTTGGCCCGCGCGTGCGGGTCGAGGCCGGTGGTCGGCTCGTCGAGGAACAGCAACCGCGGGTGGTTCATCAGTCCCATCGCGACGTCGAGCCGTCTGCGCTGACCGCCGGACAGCGACTGCACCGTTCGCTTCTCCATCCCGGTGAGTTCGAGCGCCTCGAGCAGGTCGGCGGCGCGGCGGCGGGCGACCTCACCCGGCACCGAGTAGAACCGCGCCTGATTGCGCAGCTCGTCCCCCACCCGGTACGAGTAGCCGCCCGCGTTGCCCTGCCCGACGTATCCGATGCGGGCCCGGACCTCGGCCGGCCTGCGCACCACGTCACATCCCGCCACCTCCGCGGTGCCGGAGGTGGGGCTCAGCACCGAGGTGAGCATCCGCATCGTGGTGGACTTCCCGGCCCCATTCGGCCCGAGGAAGGCCACCAGTTCCCCCTGCTGGACGTCGAGGTCGATGCCCTTGACCGCCTCGACGGTCTCCTTCTTGCGACGAAAGGTCTTCGTGAGCCCCCTCGCCCGAATCGCGTTTTCCGTACGGCGTACCGATTCAGTCACGGGATTTACGGTACGCTGCACGAGAAATCCGTGCAAGGCAGTTTCCAGAGGAGATCCACCCGTGGGCGAGACCAACGAACCCGCCGCCGCGTCGCACGCCCCCGCGGACAACCGACGGTTCGCCGTCCTCTGGGCCCCGCCCGCGCCGACACCCCGGCGGGGTCGACCGGCCCGGGTGAACCGCGCCCAGGTGGTGGACGCCGCGGTCGGGGTTGCCGACGAGAAGGGCCTGGACGCGGTCTCGATGCGGTCGGTGGCCCGCGCGCTCGGCGTCGGCACGATGACGCTGTACTCGCACGTCCCGGCCCGCGAACACCTGGTCGACGCGATGATCGACCGCGCATACGCCGACTTTCCGCTCCCCGACCCGACGCTGACCTGGCGGCCGGCACTCGAGGCGTACGCGCACGGCCTCTTCACCCTGCTGCGGGCGCACCCCTGGCTCTTGACGGTGAACACCTGGCGAATGCCGTTGGCGCCACACGTCTTCGACGCGGAAGAGGCAGGCTACCGCATCCTCATCGACACCGGCCTGACCCCGCGCCAGGTGATCGAGACGGTCGCCATCGTGAACCAGGCGGTGTCCGGGTTCGCGCGCGGCGCCGCCGCGGAGGATGCCGACACCCGCGCGCAGGGTACGGACTACGAGACGTACTGGGCTCCCCAAAACGACTTCTGGACCAACACCTTCGACCCCGCCCGGTACCCGACGCTGACCCACCTGTGGACCGTCGGCGCGTTCGACGACGCCGCAACCCCGTTCGACCTGCGCATCGGCGCATTGCTCGACACGATCGAACTGCTCATCGACCGGATGGGCAGCACCAACAGCTAAGAGTGCAAACCCCTCCTTGCGAAGGTTGGGGGTACGTCCTAATCTCGTGGAATGTCCAAGACGTTCGTCGGTGCCCGCCTGCGTCAGCTGCGCACCGAACGCGGCATGAGCCAGGCCGCGCTCGCGAAGACGCTCGAGATCTCGGCGAGCTACCTCAACCAGATCGAGCACGACGTCCGCCCCCTGACGGTGCCGGTGCTGCTGCGGATCACCGAGGTCTTCGGTGTCGACGCCACCTTCTTCTCCTCCCAGGACGACACCCGCCTGATCGCCGAGCTGCGGGAGGTGGCCCTCGACCAGGAGATGGGGATCGACGCCGACCCGCAGGAGCTCGCCGAGATGGTGTCCGCGCACCCGTCCCTGGCTCGGGCGGTGGTGAACATGCACCGCCGCTACCGCAACACCACCGCGCAGCTCGCGGCGGCGACCGAGGACCGTTACAGCGACGGCAGTGGCTCCGGCTCGATCACCAAGCCGCACGAGGAGGTGCGGGACTACTTCTATCAGCGGCAGAACTATCTGCACGAACTCGACACCGCGGCAGAGGATCTCACCGCCCGCATGCGATTTCACCGCGGTGATGTCGCTGGCGAGATCGCCAACCGGTTGCAGGCCGTGCACGACGTGCAGATCGTGCAGCGCATCGACCTCGGGGAGGGGGTGCTGCACCGCTTCGATCCGCAGGCCCGGGTCCTGGAGATCTCCCCCCACCTGTCGGGCGGACAGAAGGTGTTCAAGTTCGCGGCCGAGCTCGCGTACCTCGAGTGCGGGGACCTGATCGAGAAGCTGGTCGACGAGGGAAATTTCACCTCCGATTCCTCCCGCTCCCTTGCGAAGCTCGGGTTGGCCAACTACTTCGCCGCAGCAACCGTGCTCCCGTACGGGCAGTTCCACGAGATCGCGGAGGACTTCCGATACGACATCGAGCGGCTCTCGGCGTTCTTCTCGCAGTCCTACGAGACGATCTGCCACCGCCTGTCCACCCTGCAACGCCCCAAGCTGCGCGGCGTTCCGTTCTCGTTCGTCCGGGTGGACCGGGCCGGAAACATGTCGAAGCGTCAGTCCGCCACCGGATTCCACTTCTCTTCCAGCGGCGGCACCTGCCCGCTGTGGAACGTGTACGAGTCGTTCGCGTACCCGGGCAAGATCATCACGCAGATCGCGAAGATGCCGGACGGCCGGAGCTACCTGTGGGTCGCCCGGACCGTCGAGCGCCGCGCGACCCGCTACGGGCAGCCGGGCAAGACGTTCGCGATCGGCCTCGGCTGCGAGCTGCGGCACGCCCACCGGACCGTCTACGCGGACGGCCTGAACATCGAATCCGATGCCGCGGCAACCCCTATCGGTGCGGGCTGCCGGGTCTGCGAGCGAATGAACTGCCCCCAGCGGGCGTTCCCTCCGCTCGGCAAGGAACTCGACATCAACGAGCACCGCAGCTCCGTCTCGCCGTACCTGATCGCCGGGACCTGAGCGGTCACCGACCGGGGGCCGGTCCGCGGGGCGGATCCGGATCCTCAAGCCCGGCCAGGGTCCCGACCTCCGTCCAGTCGCCGCGGGCTCGGGCCGCCGGGTAGCCGGGCCACGCGAGCACGCGCACGGTCCGGTCGGCGTCGACGGCGGTGACGGCCAGGCAGTCCGCCGATTCCCAGTGCACCGCACAGTGACTCGGCGGGATCCGGCCGACGTCCGTCCACCCACCCCAGGCACCGTCCGGTTGCCGCCTGCGGTGTCGCATCAGCCCGCCCTGCAATGCCGCGACAACAACCAGACCGAGGCGCTCGTGGGTCACCGCGCACGCGCCGACGCAGTCGCTGCCAACATCGGACCGGGCGGCTGCGCGGGGCACCCCGTCGTCCACCCACACCGGCAGGTGCCCGAGGTCCCCGCCGCCGGACAGCGTGAGCAGCTCGGCGCCGCCTCTCGTCGGCGTCACCACCACCGAGCGCGCCCGCCCGAGCCGACACCAATCGGCGTCCGCCACCCGGCCCGGGTCGACGACGGCGGCGACGACCTCATCGGATGGTGTGGTGCCGACGAGCAGGACACCCCCGTCCACCGCGCAGGCGTGCACCCCCGCCGGAAAGGGTCCGCCGAGTACCGGATCCGGCCCGGACGGTGCGTGCGCGTGCAGGAGGCCGTCCGGGGAGAGGTCCAGGCGGAGCGCGCCCCCGGGGGTATCGACCGTCGTGGAGCCGGTCACCCGGGTGTCGCGGGCGTCCGGCGCCCGGCGCAGCCGGATCCGGCGAAACACCTCCGGATCCGGCATCCACGTCCCCTCCGTGACGGACACCCGGGCCAGCACGGTCCCGGTGCCATCGGCGTTTCCGGCGGGGAGGGTAATCGGGATATCCGCCTCCGGAACCACACCGCGCAGCCCCGAGGCGACCGGCCCCAGGTCCGGGTGCAGGTCGACCCGCTCCCGGGACGCTCCGCCGTCGACCGCGATCCCGTCCCGCCCGATCCACAGGTGCCGGGGCGCCTTGGGAATGGTCACCTCGACCCCCCACCCGGCCGGCGCCCCGTTGGAGCGGACGGACACCTCCCGGACGCCGGTGTGCACGGTCCCGATGTACCGCGCCATGCCGCCCTCCGGGAGGATCCGGACCGTGTGCTCGGTGTCCTGATCCAGTCCCTCGAACCGCACCTGGTGCACGGTGCCCGCCTCGGTGCCTGCGAACCCGTGCTCGCGTCCCGCGGAGACGACCTCCACCCAGCAGGCCACCGGAACTGCGGTGCGCCAGCGCAGGTACACCAGGTCGGCACGGACGGCGACCCGGCTGATGTCGATCCGCTGCGCCGGTGTCACCGGGACCTGCGCCGACTCGAGGACCGTCGTCACCACCAGCGTCGCCAGCACCTGCCCCAGCGCCGACCGGAGCGTGAACGTGTGCGTCTGATTCAACTCGATCTCGCCGGTCACCGATCCCGACACCCCCGAGCCGAGCGCGACCTCGGGACCGCCGTCGATCCGCCGGGTGACCCGGCCCGGTGCCAGCGAAGCCGTGCTCCACCCGACCGTGACCTGCTTCGGTTCCCGCACGCCGCTCGCGGTGAACACGACGGGATTCTCGGCGGGGTCGATCGACAGCGTCGCCATCCGTTCCTTCCACGCACCGCGTCGGGTCACGACGCGCGCTCCACAGTGTTGGCGATCGCCGACCCGCGGTCAACAACACCCGGTCGGCCGCGCCGCCGTCCCCGCCCGGTGCCCCCCCCCGGCCGAGGAGGCGAACCGACCGCCCGTGTCCGGTTCGGCAGGAGAGGTGTCGATGTTGGTCCGGGCGGGCCGGATCCGGTGCTACGTTGCCTACCGGATGGTGGAAATCACCGGAAGCGACGGGGCGGAGGGCCGTGATGCCGCGAGACCTGCTGGACGCGCGGCTGTCCGGACGCCGGATCATCGTGACCGGCGCGGCCCGCAGCATCGGCGCCGCCCTCGCGCGACGACTGCACCGCGGCGGGGCCCGGGTCGCGCTCCTCGGACTCGAACCCGAACTGCTCGAGCAGGTCGCGGTCGCGTGCGGCCGGGCACCGTGGCGGTACTGCGATGTCCGGGACGCGGGCGCGGTCGAGACCGCCATCGGGGAGCTGGTCGCCGAGCTCGGCGGGCTCGACGTCGTGGTCGCGAATGCCGGTGTCGGTGCGCAACTTCCGATGATCGGCGGCGACACCGAGGTGATGCGGCAGACCGTTGACGTGAACCTGATGGGGACCTACCACACGCTGCGGGCGGCGGGTGAGCACCTCGGTCATCCCGGCGGTTACGCGTTGATCGTCACCTCCGGCGCCGCTGCCGTCCACCTGCCGTTGATCGGCGCCTACAGCGCCACCGCCGCCGCGGTGGAGGCGCTCGGCAACACGCTGCGGGTGGAGATGCGGCACCTCGGCGCCCGGGTGGGTGTCGGCTATCTCGGGGAGATCGACACCGAAATGATCAGCATCGGGTTCGACAGCGCCGCCGCGGACAAGATCCGGTGGTCGGGCATGTTCACCGCGGTGTCACCGCTGGAGACCGCGGTGTCCGCATTGGAAAGGGGAATTGTGTTGCGCCGCCGACGGATCTATGCGCCGGGGTGGGTGGCCGGCCTGGTACACCTGCGCGTGCCCGCCCAGCGAGTGATCGACCTTCGCCGCCAGCCGAGAATGGCTGCGGCACTGTCGATCGCCCGCACCGAGCGGGCCCGGTTCACCACCGATCTCCCGGAGCGCACCCGGTGACCGCGCGGATCGCCCCCGGACGGCTACGCAGACTCGGTCCGCTGAACTGGATGGTGTGGCGGGTGGTCTCGCTCGCGTCGCGCACACCGGACGCCCAGGTGTTCAGCACCCTCGGCCGGGCCGGGGGCACCTACCGCGGGTGGCTGCACTTCGCGGGGACGGTGCTGCGCCCTGGCGGCCGGATCTCCCGCCACGAAACGGAACTGGTGATCCTGCGGATCGCCCACCTGCGCGGCTGCGACTACGAGATGGACCATCACATCCGGCTCGGGCGGCGCGCGGGCGTCACCGCCGAACTCCTCGCGCGGGTCCTGGTCGGCCCGGACGCGGACGGCTGGAGCGCCCGGCACCGCGCGATGCTCGTCGCGGTCGACGAGTTGGTCGCGACGAGGAACATCGCCGACAACGCCTGGGCGGCGCTGGCGGAGCACCTCGACGACCGGGGGATGATCGAGTTCGTCCTCCTCGTCGGCCAGTACGACATGCTCGCGACCACCATCGACACCCTGCGGATCGAGCGGGACACCTTCCACTGACTCCGGACGGGCGTACCGAGTGGTGCTCACACCGGATGCCTCCGGGGCAAGCCGGTGTGAGGATGCCAACGGATCCGGCCAGTGGGTTGGCGGCGCCGATGCGAACGCGGCTACCGTGGCTTCTTTCGGCCGTGACAGTCGTCCGCGCCACCGATCGGTAGGAACTCTTCGATGTCCACTGAGGTTCAGGACACCTCGCGCCCGGCCGCGGCCCCACACGAGAACCCCAATCACGACCGCCGCTGGCTGGTGCTGTGCATCGTGGCGCTCGCCCAGCTGACGGTGGTGCTCGACAGCACCATCGTGTCGATCGCCCTTCCCGAGGCGCAGCACGCACTCGGCATCTCCGACTCCGACCGACACTGGGTGGTCACCGCGTACGCGCTCGCGTTCGGCGCGTTGCTGCTTCTCGGCGGCCGGATTGCCGACTTCTGGGGCCGGAAGCGCTCGTTCATGGTCGGTATGATCGGGTTCGCGGTCGCATCCGCGATCGGCGGCATCGCGCAGAACGGCATCCAACTGTTCGCCGCCCGCGCCGGCCAGGGCGTGTTCGCCGCGCTGCTCGCGCCGGCAGCGCTGGCGATCCTGACCACCACCTTCATCGGGGAGAAGGAGCGGGCCAAGGCCTTTGCCGTGTTCGGCGCGATCTCCGGCGGCGGCGCCGCAATCGGCCTGCTTCTCGGCGGCCTGCTCACCCAGTACGTCGACTGGCGCTGGTGCCTGCTGGTGAACGTCCCGATCGCGATCTTCGCGCTCGCCGTCACCGCGCCGATCGTGCGGGAGACGAAGGCGCACGGCGACACCCGCTACGACCTGCCCGGCACCGTCCTGGTCGCGGTCGGGCTCGGCTCCCTCGTCTACGGGTTCACCCAGGCCGAGAAGCACGGCTGGTCCTCGTCGCAGACAATCGGCTTCATCGCGCTCGGGCTGGTGGCGCTCGTGGTGTTTGTGGTCGTCGAGAAGCGGTCCGCGAATCCGCTGCTGCCGATGTCGGTTCCGTGGCACCGCAATCGCGGGCCCAGCTTCCTCGCCTCGGTGATGGTCGGCGCTGCGCTGCTCGGCGGCACCCTGTACCTGACGTTCTACCTGCAGATCGTGCTCGGCTACAGCCCGTTCGTCTCCGGTGTTGCGTCGCTGCCGCTGTCGGTTGCCATCACGATCGCGGCGGCAGTCGCGGCGCAGCTGAGTACCGGGGTCGGCCCGAAGCTTCCGATGACGACGGGCCCCGTCGTCGCGGCCGCCGGGTTGCTGCTGCTCTCCCGGATCGAGGTGCACAGCTCGTACTGGACCGCGGTGCTGCCGGGACTGCTGGTCCTCGGAGCCGGTCTCGGTCTGCTGATGGTCCCGATGCAGAACCTGGCCCTGGTCGGGGTCCGTGACCACGACGCGGGCGCGGCGAGCGCGCTCGTCAACGCCACCATGCAGATCGGTGGGGCGCTCGGAACCGCCCTGTTCACCACGATCTACGTGTCCGCGAAGACCGTGTTCGCGGCGGACTCCCCGGCGTCCACCGATCCCGGCGCGCTGCGGGAGGTCGCCCTCGGCGCCGAGGTCGCCGGGTATAGCCAGGTGTTCGTCTGGGCCGCGGTCCTCCTGCTGGTCATCGCGCCGATCGTGGCGATCCTGGTGCGCGCCACGAAGTCCGACCTGCCCGACACGGCTCCGGTCGGGGTGCACTAAGTCGCGGACGTTCGCCTTCCGTGCGGTGATCGCGGCGCGCACACCCGACCACGAGGTTGACGCCATGCGCGATCGGCGATGTCCCCAGACGTGCGCCATCCGTGACACACCGCGCGCCCGCGGCGCCCGCCTACGCCGTCCGGTACGCCGCCCAGCCGCCGTGGTCGGTGATGTCGGTGGCGCCGTCGACGGCATCGTGGGTGCAGCCGAACCCGACGACGCTGCGGCCGTCGGACAGTTCGACCGCGGTCAGCGTCATCGGCGCGGGCAGCGCCGCGAGGAAGCGGCCGAGTCCGGCGTGCGACACCCGGAACACCTCCCCGACGATCGGTGATCCGAGGCCGGCGCCGCGACGCACCAGTCCCGGTTTCGGCGGGACCGTGTCCAGCGCGTACAGCCGGTAGGCGTCGGTGGTGACCGTCTCCCCCTCGAACCGGGCGCCGATCTCCTCGAGCTGGAAGTGCAGTGCCTGCCCCCGCAGATGCGCACCGAACACCGCGAGCTCCGCGCCGCCCTCGACGAGCGTCGGGGCGTCCACCGCGGCGAGCCGGGCGGCCAGGTCGACCGCCACCTGATCGCCGAAGGCGGGCACCACGACCATCACCCCGAACGGATTCCCCTGCGCGGTCGGCGTTCCCGGCACCGCGACCGCAGCCATGTCGAGCAGGTTGCAGAAGTTGGTGTACGTCCCCATCCGCCGATTGATCGCGATCGGGTCGGCCTGCACCGCGGCGATGGTGGGGTGCTCGGTGGTGGTCGGCAGCAGCAGGGCATCGTACCCGGCGAGGGTCGCCGCCGCGATCGCCTTGGCCCGCACCAGCGCGTCCTGGTCCGCGACCAGCTCGTGTGCCGCAGGCGTCTTCGCGGCGGCAACGATGGCGGCGACGGTGGGATCCGCCCCGGCGGGGCCGCTCCCGAGGAAGGTCCCGATCGCCGCGTACCGCTCGGCGACGACGGCACCGTCGTAGAGCAGGCGAGCCGCCTCAAGCAACCCGGAGATGTCGACGAAGCGGGTCTCCACGCCGGTGGCCTCCAGCCCGGCGACGGTGTCGGAGAAGGCGGCGAGGTACTCGGGGCACAGGTCGGCGAGATCCTCGATCCGCGGCACCGCGACGACCGGCGCGGCGGGGGCGGCAAGGCGCACATCGGCGGGCCACTCCCGGCTGCGGGGATCTCGTGGCTCTGCTCCCACCATGATGCGGGCAGCGGTGGCCGCACCGCCCAGGTCCGGGGCGAGGACGGTGAGGCAGTCGTAGTCGACGCAGGCGGGCACCACACCGTGCGTGGGGATCACCCCGAGCGTCAGCTTCAGCCCGACGATGCCGTGCAGCGCGGCGGGCACCCGGCCCGATCCCGCGGTGTCGGTGCCGATCCCGATATCGGCGATGCCGAGCGCGACCGCGACCGCGGACCCCGAGCTCGACCCGCCGGAGACGCGGTCGGGGTCCCAGCCGCACCGCACCGCGCCGTACGGACTGCGGGTGCCGACCAGCCCGGTCGCGAACTGGTCCAGGTTGGTCTTGCCGAGCACCACCGCGCCCTGCGCGACCAGTCGCGCCACACCGCTCGCGGTGACCGTTGCCGGATAGGAGAATTCGGGGCACGCCGCGGTGGTCGGCAGCCCGGCGACGTCGACGTTGTCCTTGACCGCGAGGAGCAGCCCCGCGAGCGGAAGCCGCTCCCCCGCGGCCACCCGTGCCTCGACGTCACGCGCGTCCGCGAGCACGTCCTCCTTCTCCCGCAGGGTGATCCACACCTCGGGTCGATCGACCTCGGCGATCCGGAGGAACGCTCGCTCGACCCGGTCGGTGGGCGTGAGGGCGTCGCTGGCCGGAGTCGTGACCGTGCTCATGTTCATGCGGCTCCCATCACGACGAGCGGGGTACCGGGCTGCACCTTCGCGCCCGGTTCGACGAGTACCTCGAGGACCCGGCCTGCGCACGGGAACGTCACGGGCATCTCGAGTTTCATCGCTTCGAGAATCACCGCGTCCTGGCCGGACTCGACGGTGTGCCCCGGCTCGACCTCGACCCGCCACACGGTGCCCACCATCGGGGCCTCGACCGCGACCGCCCCCGGCGGCAGCACGATCTCGGTGGGAAGCTCCGGCTCGGGCGCCGCTGCCTCGACGCGGTCGAACTCCCCGGCCTCGTGCCAGGCCCGCTTCTCCGCATCGAACGCCACGGACTGACGGGCATTGAACGCGGCGATGGAGTCTGCATTGTCCGCGAGGAAGCGGAGATGATCGGCGAGCGCGAAGGTGCCGTCGGTGATCTCGGCGTTGAATCGGCCCGCCCGCGCCTGCGCCCGGTACTCGGTCAGCTGGTCGGGGGTGACCGGTTCCCAGACGATCCGGTCGAAGAACCGGAACAGCCACGGCTTGCCCTGCTCGAACGGCCCCTGCTGACGGTATCCGGACCAGATCGGCACGGTGCGTCCGACCAGTTGGTAGCCGCCGGGCGATTCCATCCCGTAGACGCAGAGGTACTTGCCGCCGATCCCGACCGCGTCGGACGGGGTCCAGGTGCGGGCCGGGTTGTACTTGGTGGTGGCCAGCCGGTGCCGAGGATCGAGCGGAACCGCGAGCGGCGCACCGAGATACACGTCACCGAGCCCAAGCACCAGGTACTCGGCGTCAAAGACGGCGTCCCGCACCTCCTCGACCGAGCCGAGGCCGTTGATCCGCCGGATGAACTCGATGTTCGACGGCAGCCACGGCGCGGTGTCGCGGACGCCGGCCCGGTACCGGTCGATCGCCTCGACGATCGACGGGTCGTCAAACGAGAGCGGCAGCCGGACGGTGCGACTGGGTACCACCAGGTCCGCGGTCGCGGGCAGCAGGTCCTCGATGTCCTGGAGCACGTCGAGCAGGCGGCCCGCGGGCAGCAGGTCGGGGTCGAAATGCAGGTGCAGGGACCGCACCCCGGGCGTGACATCGATCAGCCCGCGAAGCCTGCGCTCGGCGAGCGCCTCGGATAGCGCGTGCACCCGCATCCGCAGCCCCAGGTCGAGTTCCATCGCGCCGTACTCAACCAAAATGTTGTCGTCACCGCCGCGCAGGTAGGCCACCGCGGGGCGGTCCAGGATCGCGTCGCGGCGCCCGAGAATGCCGCCGTCGGAGGTCCATGAGCGGGCATCGGACGGGGGAAGAGTCGCCGCCCGAAGCAAATTCGATGAGCGCAGCCGTGCGGCCGCGGCATCGGTGACCGGGACGAACCGCACCGCGTCGCCGGGCCGGATCTGCCCCAGCTTCCAGCGGTGCGCGCTCGTGACGGTCAGCGGGCAGGCAAACCCGCCGAGGCTGGGCCCGTCCGGGCCGAGCAGGATCGGGGTGTCGCCGGACACGTTCAGCGCGCCGACGCTGTACGGGTTGTCGTGCAGATTCGACGGATGCAGGCCTGCGTCGCCGCCGTCGGTGCGTGACCAGCGCGGCTTCGGGCCCGCCAACCGGATGCCGGTCCGGTTGGCGTGCGCCGCCACCGTCCAGGTGGTGTCGTAGAACTGCGCCATGTCCTCGGCCGTGAAGTACGACGGGGACGGCTGCGGGCCCTCCGTCACCGCGAGATGCCAGGTGTGCGCGAACACCGGACGGTCGGCGGCCGGGACCGGCGCGGGAGCGGTGCCGCCGTCGGCCCGCCCCAGACTCAGCACGTCCCCGGTGGCAAGGGCGCGTCCGGTCGGCCCGCCGAAGCCGCCGAGAGTGAACGTCGATGCGCTGCCGAGGTAGGTCGGCGCGGCGACCCCGCCGCGGATCGCGAGATAGGTGCGCAGCCCGTCATCCTCGGGGCTGCCGATGTCGAGCACACCCCCGGCCGGGACCGTCACCGGTTCCCACATCGGCACCGGTGCCCCGTTCACGGTGACCGGCGCAGGCGCGCCGCCGACACACACCACCGTCTGCTCCGCGAACTCCAACCGCGGTCCCTGCAGGGTGCATTCGAGCCCGGCGGCATCGGCGGCGTTGCCGACCGCGGCGGTGACGAGCGTGAACGACAGATCGTCCATCGGGCCGGACGGAGGGATCCCGACCTCCCAATAGCCGAGCCGGCCGGGGTGGTCCTGGACGGTCGTCATCGTCCCGGCCCGGAGCACGTCGACGCGAGCGCCGCCGACCGTCAGGTCGGCAAGGGTTCCGGTGGTGTGGTCACCCGCCAGCACCGCAGGCAGTTCCGAGATCGCCCGCAGGTGTGTCAGATTCGTGGCAATGCCGTACAGCGCGGTCTCGTCGAGGGCCGCGCCGAGTGCCGTGAAGGCGGCCGTCCTGGTGCCCGCGGAGGTGATCACCTTGGCGATCATCGGATCGTAGTGCTCACTGACCTCGGTGCCGGTCTCCACCCAGGTCTCCACCCGGGTGTGGGCGGGGAACTCGACACCGGTCAGCAGGCCAGCGGACGGCCGGTAGCCACGGCCCGGATCCTCCGCGTACACGCGAGCCTCGACGGCATGGCCGCGGATCGCAGGCCCGGTGTCGGGCAGCGCGTCCAGCATCGACGAGTCGCCGCCCGCCAGTCGCAGCATCCAGTCGACGAGGTCGACGCCGGTCACCTCCTCGGTCACCGGGTGCTCGACCTGCAACCGGGTGTTCATCTCCAGGAACGACGCCGTACCGCGGTCCACGTCGTAGACGAACTCAACGGTGCCCGCCGACCGGTAGCCGACCGACGACGCCAGCGCCCGTGACGACGAGAGCATCTGCTCGACAACCGAATCCGACAACCCGATGGCGGGGGCCTCCTCGATGACCTTCTGGTTGCGGCGCTGCAGCGAGCAGTCCCTGGTCCCGAGGCTCAGGGTGCGGCCGACGCCGTCACCGAACACCTGGACTTCGACGTGCCTGGCCCTGGCGACGAACCGTTCGAGGAACACCCCGGACGAGGAGAAGTTCGCGGCAGCGAGCCGCTGCACCCGGTCGTAGGCGCCGCGGAGGTCCGCCGCGTCGAAGCAGGCCTGCATCCCGATGCCGCCGCCACCACCGACGGCCTTAAGCATCACCGGGTAGCCGATCTCCTCGGCCGCGGCGACCGCGTCGGCGACGGTGTCGAGCAGGCCGCTGCCCGCGACCAACGGCACCCCAACGGCCCGGGCCGCCTCCCGTGCGGAGTGCTTGTTGCCGAACACCCGCAGCTGCTGCGGGGTCGGACCGACGAAGGCGATCCCGGCGGCCTCCACGGCCGCGGCGAACTCGTCGTTCTCCGAAAGGAATCCGTAGCCCGGATGAATCGCGCCCGCTCCCGACGTGTACGCGGCCTCGATCACCGCATCCGCACGCAGGTACGACTGGGCGGCGGGCGCCGGACCGAGGCGCACCGCAACGTCCGCCATCTCGACGTGGGCGGCCGACGCGTCCGCGTCGGAGTACACCGCGACCGTCTTGAGTCCGAGCAGATGCGCGGACCGCATGATGCGGCAGGCGATCTCACCTCGATTTGCGACGAGGAGGGTGTCGAACGAGAGGGTGGTCATTGTCTTTCCGCCTTTCGTGGGGCACGTCCCGGTCAGTCGCGGACGGCGCTGGCCATCCGCGCCATCGCGAGCGCCTGCTGGGCGCGGTCGATGACGACCGCGCGGGATTCGTCGATGTGGGAGAGCAGGGCGTCGTGCGCCCGCTGCAGCTGTCCGTCGAGGATCAGTTCGGCGACCGTGATGTGTTCGGAGACGGTCGCGCTCATCCGGTCCGGGGTCAGGTAGTCGAACATCCGCACCGGGCGCACCCGCGCGTTCACGCCGGCCAGCGCGTCGCTGAGCGCCCGGTTGCCCGCCGCGGCGAGCAGGGTGGTGTGGAATTGTTCGTCGAGGGCGACGAAGCCGGCGTCCGGTTCCGGGGTCTCGTCTCGCAGCGCGTACCACCGCGCCAGCTCGGGACCGAGAACCTCCGGGTCGTGCCGATCGCCGGAACCGTCGAGGATCCGGCGAATACCCCGGACCTCCAGGGTGATCCGCAGCTCGTACAGGTCCGCAAGGTCCTCGAGCCGCGGCCGGTACGGGAACAGGCCCCGCACGTCACGTTGGACGAGGCCGTCCGCCTGCAGCCGGAGCAGGGCCTCGCGGACCGGGGTCCGCGAGACGCCGTACATCTCGGCGAGTCGTTCCTCGCTGAGCCGCTCGGCCGGGCCGATCCGCCCGCTCATCAGGTCGGCGCGCAGTGCGCGATAGACCTGCTCGCGTCGGGAACCGGTCGGTCCGGCCTCGGATGTCGCCGCCACGGTCAGATCGCCATCGCGGCGCGGACCGCGTCGCCGGAATCGGCGCCACCCCGCCCGGTGGAGGTGACGTGGCCCGCGGCGAGGACGCTGTAGTGCTGCGCCGCCTGCAGGGCAAAGCCGATGTGCTGCTCGACGAGCAGCACGCTCAGGTCCCCGCGCCGGGTCAGGTCGATGACGGTGCGTTCGATCTCCGCGACGACGTTGGGCTGAATGCCCTCCGTCGGTTCGTCCAGAATCAGCACCCGAGGCTCGGTGATCAGCGCCCTGGCGATCGCGAGTTGCTGACGTTGCCCCCCGGAGAGCAGGCCCGCGCGGCGGTCGAGCAGGCCGGCCAACGCCGGGAACAGGTCCAGTGCCTCCGCGATCAGTGCCCGCCCCCGTCTGCGGCCGTCGGCGACGACCTGCAGATTCTCGGCACAGGTCAGCTGGCCGAAGGACTGCTGCCCCTGCGGCACGTAGGCGAGTCCCCGTGCAACGCGGGCGCTTGGCCGCAGTCCGGTGATGTCCTCGCCGCCGAGCAGGATCCTCCCGGCCGACGCCTTGACCAGCCCGACGGCCGCCCGCAGCAGCGTGGTCTTGCCTGCCCCGTTGTGCCCCAGCACCGCGGCGACCCCACCCTCCGGGACCGTAAGCGACACTCCGTGCACGACCTCGGTGCGGCCGTATCCGGCACGGACATCGACGAATTCGAGCATCTCACTCCCCCTTCTCATGGTGTGCGGCGCCGAGGTAGACCGCCTGCACCTTCGGGTCCGCCTGCACCTGCGCGACGGTCCCCTCGGACAGCACCTTCCCGGCAGCGAGCACGGTCACCGAGGTCGCGAACGAGCGCATGAAGTCCATGTCGTGTTCGACGACGACGACGGTCCGCGCACCACCGATGCGGCGCAGCAGCTGTCCGGTCTCCTCGCGTTCCTCGAGGCTCATGCCCGCGACGGGCTCGTCGAGCAGCAGTACGTCGGCGTTCTGGACGAGCAGCATCCCGATCTCGAGCCACTGCTTCTGCCCGTGGGCGAGGATCCCGGCGGGGGTGTCGCGTTGCGCGGTCAGCCCGATCGTCTCGAGCGCCTCCTCGACCTCCGGCAGCACCTGCCCGCGGCGGCGCAGCAGGGTCCAGGCGGACCGCCGGGCACCCGCCGCGATGTCGAGGTTCTGTAGCACCGACAGGTCCTCGAACACGCTCGCGGTCTGGAAGGTGCGGCCGACCCCGAGCCGGGCGATGTGGTGCACCTTCTTTCCGATCAGTTCGACCCCGGACTTGGTCGCCGACCCGGTCGCCGGGACCAACCCGGTGATCGCGTCGACCAGGGTGGTCTTGCCCGCGCCGTTGGGGCCGATCAGGAACCGCAGGTCGCCCTGCAGCAGCGTCAGGTCCACCCCGTCGACGGCGGTGAACCCGTCGAAGGTGACGGTGAGTCCGCGCACCTCGAGGTACTCGCTGGACATGCCCGCGTTGCCACCGGGCTCGGGAGTCCGTGCTTCGGACAGGATCTCGGTCATGACGGCACCTTCACGGGTTCGGGCATCGCCGCGGGGGCGGGTGCGTCGGGCTCGGCCGAGGGTGGATCGACGCGCCGGCGCCGCAGCAGCGTTGCCAGGCCGGCGACACCGGCCGGGAAGAATCCGACGACCACGATGAACAGCAGTCCCTGCGCGTACGTCCAGCCGGACGGGAACGACTCGGAGAACACGGACTGCGCCAACGCGACCCCGATCGCGCCGAGCACCGGGCCGAGCAGGGTGCCGCGGCCGCCGATCGCGACGCCGATCAGAAACGCCAGCGACGGAACGATTCCGACGTCCGCCGGGGAGATGATCCCGACGATCGGTACGAACAGCGCACCCGCGATGCCCGCGAGGAACGCGGCGACCACGTAGGCGACGAGTTTGATGTTGGCCGGGTCGTAGCCGAGGAACCGGACCCGCTCCTCCTGGTCCCGCACCGCGACGAGGAGTTCCCCGTAGCGCGAGCGCATCAGCTGCCGGATCAACGCAACCGACAGCAGCAGCACTCCTGCGGCGATGAAGAACAGCATTCGCTTGTTCACCGGGTCGGCGAGGTTGAACCCGAAGAAGGTGCGAAACCGGTTGAGCCCGTTGCTGCCTCCGATGGATTGCTGCCCGATCAGCAGGATCGCGAATGCCGCGGCGAGAGCCTGGGACAGGATCGCGAAGTAGGCGCCCTTGACCCGGCGTTTGAACACCCCGAGGCCGAGCACCAGCGCCACCAACCCCGGTAGCACCAGCACCGCGAGAATCGCGACGATCGGCGATGCGAACGGCTGCCAGTAGCCGGGCAGCTCGGTGATGCCCGCGATCCGCATGAAGTCCGGCACATCCTGACCCGTCAGCTGCGCGTCCGCGATCTTCAGGTGCATCGCCATCGCGTATGCACCGATGCCAAAGAACACGCCCTGACCGAGGGTGAGCATTCCACCGCGGCCCCAGGCCAATCCGATTCCGGCGGCGACGATCGCGAAACACAGGAACTTGCCGAGCAGGCCGAGCCGGAAGTCGGACAGGACCGCGGGCGCCACCGCGAACAGCAGCACCGCCGCGACCGCGAAACCGCCCCACACCCGCAGCCGGGGATGTGTCAGGACACTCATACCAGGCTCCTCGTCTTGACGGCGAACAGGCCTTGGGGGCGGACCTGCAGGAAGATCACGATGACGACGAAGACGATCACCTTCGCGATCGAGGCGGTCGTCGAGTACTCGACGAACGAGTTCAGGATCCCGAGGGCGAACGCGGCGATCACCGCCCCCTTCATCTGTCCGAGCCCACCGACGACCACGACCAGGAACGCGTCGATCAGGTAGCTCTGCCCGATCGTCGGGCTGGTCGACCCGATCAGAGTGAGGGCAACGCCGGCGACACCCGCAAGCCCGGACCCGATGAAGAAGGTGGTGACATCGGTGCGGCGCGAGGAGATTCCGCTGGTCTCGGCGAGATCCCGGTTCTGCACCACGGCGCGGATCCGACGTCCCATCGCCGACCGTTTGAGGGCAACCGCGACGGCGGCGACCGCGACCACCGCGAGCACCAGGATGAAGATCCGGGTCTTCGGCACCACCGCGCCGAGGATCTCCACGCCACCCGAGAGCCACGGCGGCGCAACAACGTTCACCGCCGGTGCCCCGAAGATGTCGCGCGCCAGCTGCTGCAGCACCAGACCGACACCGAACGTCACCAGCAGGGTGTCGAGCGGCCGGTGGTACATCCGCTGAACCAGCGTCACCTCCAGCAGCACACCCATCAGACCGCCGACGACGAAGCCGACAAGCAGGGACACCAGCAGGGACCCGGTCGCGCTCGAGATCACCTGCTGCACGACGTATGCCGTGTAGCTACCCGCCATGATGAACTCGCCGTGGGCCATGTTGATCACGCCCATCTGGCCGAACGTCAACGACAGTCCCAGCGCGGCCAGCAACAGGATCGACCCGATGCTCAGGCCCGTGAACAACTGCCCGATCACGACGTCCACGTGCGTACCTCCTCCCTCACCGATCGGTTTCGTCGCGTCGTCTACTGCTTCGCCATGCCCTCGGCCCACGGGTAGGACTCGAGGTACGGGTCGGGCACGATCGGCTGACCGGAGTCCCAGATGGTGTGGATCAGTCCGTCACCGCGGATCTCGCCGATCCGGGCGGTCTTGGTGATGTGGTGGTTGGAGCCGTCGATGGTGACGGTGCCCTCTGGGGCGGCGAAGCTGACGCCGTCGGCGTTGGCCTGGATGTCCGCGACCGCGAACGAGTTCGCCTTCTCGACGGTGTTCTTCCACAGGTAGACCGAGGTGTACGCGGCCTCCATCGGGTCGGAGGTGGGCTTGTCCTGGCCGTACTTCGCCTTGTACGCCGCGACGAACGCCGTGTTCTCCGGGCTGTCAACGGTCTGGTAGTAGTTCCACGCCGTCAACTGGCCCTCGACGTTCGCCACCCCGATGCCGCCGATCTCCTCCTCGGCGATCGAGACGGACACCACCGGCATCTGCTGCGGGGTGAGGCCGACGTTCTTGTACTCGCGGAAGAACGCGACGTTGGAGTCGCCGTTGAGGGTGTTGAAGACGGCGTCCGCGTCGGCGGTGCGAACCTTGTTGACGATGGTGGAGAAGTCGGTGGAGCCGAGCGGCGTGTAGTCCTCGCCCTTGACCTCCATGCCGTTGGCCGCGGCGTAGGCCTTGATGATCCGGTTCGCGGTCTGCGGGAAGACGTAGTCGCTGCCGACCAGGTAGAGGGACGTGACGCCCTTCTCCTTGAGGTAGTCGAGCGCCGGGATGATCTGCTGGTTGGTGGTGGCACCGGTGTAGAAGATGTTCTTCGAGTCCTCGAGGCCCTCGTACTGCACCGGGTAGTACAGGAGCGCGTTGCGGTCCTCGAACACCGGCAGCATCGCCTTGCGGCTCGATGACGTCCAGCCACCGAAAACCGCTGCGACACAGTCGCTGCTGATCAACTTCTCGGCCTTCTCCGCGAACACCGTCGGCTCGGAGGCGCCGTCCTCGCCGACGACCTGGATCTGCTTGCCGAGCACGCCGCCCGCGTTGTTGATCTGTTCGACTGCGAGCGCGATCGAATCACGCACGGTCACTTCGGAGATCGCCATCGTGCCGGACAGCGAGTTGAGTGAACCGACCTTGACGGTGTCCCCGCTGGTGTCGACGCAGGACGCGGCCGCGGAGTCGCCGGCAGCGGTGTCCGAGGCCTTGCTGCCGCATCCGGTGAGGACCAGGCCGAGGGCGGCGACGGCGGCGGGCGCGGCGAGGGCGCGCTTCGAGAGGTGACGCATGGGCGGGCCTTTCGGTCGAGGAACGTGCGGGGCGAGACGGGCCAGTGAATCCGGTATCCGGCCGCTGTATACGGCCCGGTATCCGTTGGATGCAGACAGTAGGCGGAAGTTGTTGCGCCGGAATGTCTGTCGGTCACCAGCTGGTTTCGCACGTTGCGTCGACGTGAAGATGCCCTCACTCCCCCGATCGGGAGTGGTGAGAAACGGCGAAGGGCGCCCGACCGGAATGGTCGGGCGCCCCTTTTCCTCGAAGCGGTTCCTCCCCCCTCGAGTTTTTTTTTTCCCCTGGTGGG